>JBBIUF010000028.1:12454-41794 GCA_037440365.1 Chloroflexota bacterium | reverse complement strand
ACCTGGCATAATCTGCCCGCCTTGGCCGTCTGCCTTTTCTTGCGAATTTGCCAGCACGTGCAAACGCCGCGATTGAACCCGGCGTCTTTTTTTTGTCAGCGGATTCAACTGACGCGATTGCGTCCCGTTTCTTTGGCGCGATACAACGCTTGGTCAGCGCGTTGAATCACACAGTCCAGCGAAGCATCGGTTGGCATAACAGACGCAACGCCAATACTCACCGTCATCCGCGCGTCGCCGGTGTCAGTTGCCACAACGAGCGCCGCGACGCACTTGCGGATCCGCTCCGCGAGAGTAGCGGCTTGAGTTGCGCTCGTTGCCGGCAAGAGCGTAACAAATTCCTCTCCGCCGTAACGTGCCAGCACATCCGAAGCGCGCAGTTGATCCTGCACTGCGCACGCAATCAACCTCAACGCATGATCGCCGGCGACATGACCAAACGTATCATTGATATTCTTGAAATGGTCAACATCAAGCATGATGATCGAGCAATCCTGTTGATAGCGCACGGCAACTTGGAACGCTTGTTCAGCTAGTTCGAAAAAGCGGAGACGGTTGCCGACACCGGTGAGTGGATCGGTGCGCGCGAGTTGTTGTTCGCGGTCGAGCGCACGACGCAATTCACGGTTGGTCGTTTCAAGCGATGCTTTGGCTTGACGCAAAGCATCTTCCGCTTGCTTGCGCTCAGTAATATCGGCAAACGTGCAGACGACGCCTTCAAACCCGTCTGCTTTGTTGATGAGTGGAGTCGCGCTAACACTGATCCAACGCACCAAACCATTGGGCTGTGTGACGCCCAGCACCTGATTCTTGACCGGGCGCCTTTCCGTCATCGCGCGCGAGCCCGCCATTTCTTCTGGCGGCATTACCGTTCCATCCGGGCGCACGATAGCCCAAGCGGAGACGGTGTAATGGCGACTTTGAATTTCAGAGCGGCTCAAGCCCAGAATCCCTACGGCGGCAAGATTGGCGTGGATGATTTGCCCCTCTGGATTGATCAACACAACGCCCTCCGCCATCGTCTCGAACAGACTTTGCAGGCGATTCTCGCTGGCACGCAACGTTTCTTCCGCGCGTTTGCTCTCGGTAATGTCTTCAAAGATCGTCGCAAACCGTCCGCGCTGGGGGCAGAATGCGCGCACCCGCAGATGGCGGCCAAACGCTGGGGAAAAGTATTCTACTGCGAATGGCTCACCGGTGATCGCCACCTTGCCATAGTTTTCGATTTGGCGCAGATCGGCCTGGGACATTATTTCGCGCATGGTTTTGCCGATAATGGCTTGCGGGTTCAAGCCCGTGTGTTGTTCGTAAGCGTGATTGGCTTCAAGGAAACGAAAATCAATGACTTGGTCATTCGCATCGGTGATGATTTCGTGCAATGAAAATCCTTCCGCCATATTTTCAAACAACAAGCGATATTTCAACTCGTTCTCGCGCAGACGGTCTTCGGCTTGCTTGATGCGCAGGATCCCGCGCACGCGCGCCAGCAATTCCGCATTCGTCACCGGGCGCACGATGTAACCATCCGCGCCTTCGTCGAGGCCGTCTACCTGGCTTTGCGGATCGGTGCGTGTGCCAGAAACTAAAACCACAAAACTAGAGCTTTGCGCTGGGTCGGCTTTAATGCGGTGGCACACGTGAATGCCACTGATGTCGGGTAGTTGCACATCAAGCAAAGTCAGATCTGGTTTGTGCTCGCGCACCATTTGAAGACCTGTGAGACCATCACTCGCTTGGCACGTGCGATACCCTGCCTGATTCAGCAAGCGCACCGTGGCACGCTGTAAGAGCAAATCATCGTCCACGACGAGAATCAAGGGCGTAACATTCATCGCAATTACTCCTGATTGCCGGAGACCGGCAGTGCTATGCAAAACGTCGAGCCGTCGCCCACGATACTTTCAGCCCAGATTTTGCCGTGATGCCCCTGAATAATTTTCGACGCAATCGCCAAACCCAAGCCCGTGCTTTTTTCACCCGTCATGCTTTTCGTGCTGGTGCGGCTGAACGCTTTGAACAGCCGATCCAACTCGGACGCCGGAATCCCTTGGCCATGGTCTTGGATAGACAGCACCACCCAGTCGCCGTCACGTTTCACGTCAATGTGAATTGCAGTCGCGGGGAAGGAATATTTTACCGCGTTCGAGATTAGATTATTGAGCACCTGATCAAGTTTAGCTTGATCCGCCATCAGACGCGGCAGATCGTCCGCGCACGTCAAGAATAATTCCCGTTGCTGTTGGCTTGCCAGAACCCGGTTCAGCGCGACGTTGTGCCGCGCGAGTAGCGCCAGATCCGTCGGTTGCAGATTTAGCACAAGTTGCCCCGCTTCGATGGCGGAGACATCCAGCAAATCTTCGATCAACCTGCGCATAAATTGGCTGGATGTGCGAATAATGTCGAGAAACTCTTTTTGCTCGGCGTTCAACTGCGGCGCAATCTCCTGAGCCAAAAAATCGCTATACGTTATGATGACGCTCAACGGATTGCGGAGATCATGCGCCGCCATACCCAGGAATTGGTTTTTCTGCTGATTCAAGCGTTCCAGTTCAGCATTTTGTTTTGCCAGTTCGCGTTGTAATGTGATCAGTTCATTGTTGAGCCGACTCAATTCGTCATACAGTCCATTGTCGCGTTGATCCTGCGTTAGCGTCCACACGGTTTGATCTTTGAGGGCGCTCCGCAGAGCGTTAAATTGCTCATTGTTGATGCGCATCAATTCGTCATAGAATTGCAGAATGCCGTCACGATTGCGCGTGGCAACCATCAGCACACTGGCCCCATACAGGACGCCCAAAAAATAAAGGGTGCGCAACTGACCCTGGATCGGAACATTCAACTCCCAGTCAAACGCCGATCCGTGCGCGTTCACCTCAGCCAGCATATAGTTTAATTTTTCGCGACTGCCCCAATCAACCCATTCCGCAAATGCGTGTTCCGCGCGCAATGGACTGGCAGTGAAAATATCATCGCACAGAATTTTCTGGATCACGCCCGCGCGATCACACAGCAAAGCCAGCCCGGGGGTTCTGGTTTCGTTCATGCGCCCACCAGTTCGTTGGCAACGGCAATCGCGTGTTGCGCGTCGCGTCCATAGCCATCGGCGTTGATGGATTGCCACAAGGTTTCGGAAATTTTGAACGGATATCCGCCGACCAGAATTTTCACATGCTTGCCCACCTCGGTGGCGCGCACCTGGGCGATCAAATCCGCAACCTGGCTCACGTGGAACGTAATCGTCGCCGAAATACCCAGCACGTGCGCGTGACGTTCTTCGAGCGCGCGCAGAATGCCCGCAGTCGGCGTGTTCGCGCCGAGATAGTACGTGTCCCAGCCCACCATCTCAAAGAAATCCGCAACCATCCGCACGCCAATCTCGTGCAGTTCATCGCCGACGCACGTTGCGACCAGGCGGCGACTCACGCGCTCGGTGCGAAAGATGTATGGGTAGAGTTGCGACATGATGAGCTGGGTCGCGGCGGTGCAAAAATGTTCTTGCGCTACACTGATGCGGTTGATTTGCCACAGCCGACCGATTTCGTACTGGACCCGTTGAAAGACATGGAGATAAATATCGCGCACGTCCGCGCCATGCGCAACCGCATCCAAAATGAGCTGGCTCGCGCTGTGGCGTTCGCCGCGCAACAGCGCATCTAAATAATCTTTCGCCAGCCCGCCGAGCGGCAAATTTTCACTGACGAACAAGGGCGGCGCGGTAGGCGCATCGCGCAAACGCGCCAAGCCAACGGCGATGTATTCATCCACAAGCATTGCCATTTCGGGAGCCAGCTGTTCGCGCATCACAACCTGGGTCGCGTCCAACGTTTTGGCAACCGCATCGGGCGAAAATTCGAGTCCAGCAAATAGCGCCTTGACCCAGGCAATATAATCGGCGAACAGCGCGGGCGCATCGTTGGCAATCGCCTCGCTCAAATAGGCGAGGTGATACCCGGCGTCGCGGACACTTTTCTGGCGACCGCTCGCGCCGAAGGTCTGCCACCTGTCCGGTTGCAAACCATACTGCCGCGCAACGATCGCGTGCGCCAAGCCGTCGCTCTGCACGCGAATCGTTTGGCTGGTTTGTAAATTCAGGGTGTTCATCTCGATTTTCTCCATTTTTGAAGCATTGTTGAAACGCGCATCTCCCCTTCTCTTGTAGGGACGGGACACTGGTTGGGTCCCACGCGCCCTTCATTCGGACGCGCTGACCGCGCCCCTACGCGGACGAGGAATCTCACGTGATCGTTGACAGAGGTTTCTTATTCCACGCGGATGCCATCTGATCCTGGCTTTTATTCACAGCTCATTGCGGCAATCACAAACCAGAGGAGATACCACGTTACGCTAACGCCCGTGCCAAAAACCAGGCTCAGCAAGACCCAGCGCCAACGCCGTCTCAGCATAATTAAGAGTGGCGGCGTGAGCCCACTGACCAACAAAACCCCCGCCCACAACACACGCAACCAAATCTCCCAGAGGGTATAGACCACTGACCCAGAACAAGAATCCATTATCATTCCCGCAATCAGGGTGAAGGGTTCGTAGAGAGTGATAACGATCCAAATAGAAAACAATGCCAGTGGAAGCGCGATGATCAAGCGCAAGCTAAAATTTTTCCAATTCATTTCACGAGTACGCGGGGTTGGTGCCTTGATCGTGTCAGTCATCAAGTTCTCCTGGGTTTGGCAGACGCTCAATCCAAACGCCCGCTCTGGCATTTGACCAGAGCGGGCATTTCAGCGACGCTCCGCATCGCACCGAGTTATCAGGCTGGCACAATGGATCACCCACTCGGGCTAACCCTGCCGTGGTAAAAACAAGCAGGGCATTCCTATGCTTTGATTCTACTACACAACCCCCAGAATTGAAAATTTTTCTTCTGATCAAATCTCTATTTTCCCAATTGGAACGTACGTGCGCGCGCCGATGAATACGTCGTTTTGTTGAGAACAATGGAGAAAACAGTCGTCGTTTTGTTTAGCCCAAGATATACGTTTCGGTAGATGCGTTTTCATGCCAATCTGATTATGCTGAAACTGCCTACAACCAATTGGGCATTCGGTTTTTTTCATCAAGCATACCTTCAGAGGTCGCGTGAATAAATCAATTTTGGTTCTAGTGATCTGCGTGAGTCTGATCTGCCTAGCCATCATCGGCGGCGGAATGTATTTGCGCGAACAGGCGCGCAACGATCAAGCCGTCCAAGCGCTCGCCGAGGCAACCGTCAAGGTCGATACCTTGGCTCAATACACTATCCAGGTGGTCAATTATTCGGACGCCTTGCTCCACGCCGTGCGCGCTTATTATTTGCGCACAAGTTCGCTAACTGAAACCGATCAATTCATTGACCAGCTGAGTATTGACCAAACGATGATCGAAAATATCTATCTGATTGACGCGACTGGTGCCATCGCCATTTCCCACACGGCAAATCAGCATCCCAGCGTGGCAGATCGAGATTATTTCAAATTCCATCAAACGACTCCCGCCGATGAACTTTTCGTATCCTCCGTCGAGTTGGGTCGCGTGACCGGAAAATACTATTTCCGGATTTCGCGCCGCATCAACAATCCCGACGGCTCGTTTGGCGGTATTGTCCTGGTCAATATCTATCCTGAATCATTTGTGCGCTATTACCGCGAGTTGCAAATGGGGGGACAGAATACCGTGACCCTGGCAGGAATCTATGACCACAAACTGCGCGCGCGCATTCCCGAACCTAGTCCCAATCAATGGGCAGACCGGTTTGATAATACCCAGCTGTGGACGGCATTGGCACAATCGCCTAACGGGCATTATACCAGTGTGAGTGCCATTGATGGGATTCTGCGAACCTATGTGTACCAAAAAATCAACGGACTAGCGCTGGTCATCGTAACGGGCTTTACTGATCAGAACGTTGCGAATCAAGCCGCCGCGGAAATTCTCTGGTTGGACTATGCCGAGCCCGCAATCCTGATCGCGATCATGACGCTGGCGCTCACCCTCTATGTCGTCCTCAATAGCCACGCCAAACTCGCGGCGGCCAATCAGAAATTGCATGACCTCGCTTGGTTCGATCCACTCACCGGCTTGCCAGGGCGCACCTTGTTCACCGATCGGTTCCAGGTTGCACTGCGAACAGCCGAGCGCGATCGCACGCGCTGTTTTTTGATGATGATCGATCTCGACGATTTCAAACTGATCAACGATCAATTTGGACACGCGGCAGGGGATCGCGCGCTCCAGTGGGTTTCTGCCCGCATGACGGGAACCGTTCGTTCAACCGACACGGTGTGTCGTTGGGGCGGCGACGAATTTTTGATCTTGATGCCGCGCGCGCAAAGCGCAAACAAAATCATGGAAATCGCCGAACGCTTGATCGCATCGCTCATGGAACCGATTGCGATTGAGAACGGGACGTGCCGCGTTTCCGCGAGTATTGGCATTGCAAATTATCCCGAGCATGGAAAAACGTTGAGCGCGATTCACAATGCCGCCGATACCGCGATGTATCTGGCGAAAAAACAAGGCAAGGGACGCGTGGTCATGGCAAACGGTTTCGCCGCCGCATCATCTGGCACGGCGCACGCGCATCAATAAACCAGTAGAATTCCATTTGCAGGAGTGGCGCTATGGATGTCTCCACCAGTTATTTGGGCAAGCATTTAAGCAATCCGTTTGTGCTGGCTTCAGCTCCGCCGACGGCAACCCCTGAAATGATCGCGCGCGCGTTTGAAGCGGGCTGGGCGGGCGCGGTGATCAAGACCTTGACGCGCGAGCCGGTCAAGAATGTGCACAATCGCTTTGCGAGCAAGCAGATCGCCCATCACGTTTTTGCGTTTGAAAACATCGAACTGCTGAGCGAACTGTCGCCGGAAGCATGGTATCGCGGTATCCGGATGCTCAAGCAGAATTTTCCCGATCGTCTGGTGATCGGTAGCATTATGGGCAATGCGCGCGACCGCGCCCAATGGATCGAGCTGGGACTGGGTTGTCAGGAGGCGGGCGCGGATTTGCTCGAACTGAATTTTTCCTGTCCGCATGGGTACCCGGAAGCCGGACGCGGCGCGGCGATTGGTCAGCACGCCGAACTCGCGGCGCAGATTGTGACCTGGCTCAAGCAGGACGCGCGCCTGACCTTGCCGCTCATACCCAAGTTGACCGCAACCGTGTCAGACATTGCGTTTGTCGGCGCGGCAGTGGCGCAAGCGGGCGCGCACGGACTCGTGGCGATCAACACAATTCCGTCCATGATGGGCTTTGATCTCGAAACGTTGATGCCCAATCCGGCGGTGGGTGGCTATTCCACCTACGGCGGTTATTCGGGACCAGGCATCAAGCCAATTGCGTTGCGCTGTGTCGGCGAGTTGGTAAGCAATCCCAATTTGCCGATCATGGCGAGTGGCGGCATTAGTAGCGGCAAGGACGCCATCGAGTTTATGCTGATGGGCGCGCCGGTAGCGCAAGTTTGCACGGCGGTGATGCTCGGCGGTTATGCCGTGATCCACAGTTGGTTGAACGAATTGAACGAGTTTATGCTCCGCCACGAATTTACCAACACCGAACAATTTGTGGGCTTGGGTCACCAACGCATGCGCAAACATAGCGAGTTGGATGTGGAATTTAATGTGCGCGCGCAAATCGATCGGGCGCGTTGCAACGATTGCGTCAAGTGCCAGACCGCGTGCCGCGATGGCGGCTATGATGCAATTGAATCACACGATGGGTGCAAAATCGTCAACGACGCATTATGCGTCGGCTGTTCACTGTGCGCGCAAGTTTGCCCAACCAACGCGATCCAGATGGTAGCCGTGTAAAGCAAAAAAGAACGCGCGCGTCGCGTTCCTGACATTGAATTCAAAGGAAAAGATCAAGATATTTCGTCGCAAGATTTTCCAGTGGGGAGTTTTGTTCAGCGCGGCTGTATTGCTCATGTTGGTTCTGACCATTCAAGAACTCGGTGCGTGGGTGCTGGGCAATTTTGCGACGGTGGCTCAAGCCAAAGCCGCGCTCAAGACCGTGGTGGTGGGGGGCGAGTACTTGAGCGAAATCAAAATGGCTCCACCGCTTCACCTTACCGTGCATGCCGCGCAAGGCAAAAACCTGGTCGTCGAGTTTGTCAACCGCGAGATAAAAAATGTACGACAATCAAGCGCAAAATGCAATGATGCTGTATGGCGGCACGTATACCGAATGGACAGTGATCCGCGATCACAACAACCTGGTGTACTATTCCAAGACTACGCTCAATACCTCGTACCGCTCGTTCGATCTAAAAGTTTGATTTTAGCGCGGGGCAAACGCTCAAGACGTTGAACATGGAAAATGATGGCGCAGATTTGGCGCAAGATGTGACGCAAGTAAAACAAAAACCCCAAGGGTCTTTTGAGACCATTGGGTTTTTCCAATCAAGACATCTATGAATCAAGAATCCGCACATGAATTCTGGTCGAACATTTTAATTCCCATTGCGCTCATCCTGGGTCTCGCCGCGTTGCTTGCGCTCAACCCTGCCGCGCCGCCAACTGAACTCAATCCGATCGCGCATTGGCTGGATGTGGCGCTAGGCTATGTTGCGGCGTTGGGTGAAATCGCGGCGGCGACGGTGATTGGCATCGCGGTTGTGCGCGAACTGATCGCATACCTGCGCGCATTGCGCCAAACTGCACCCGCGCAAGCGGAAGCGCATGAGACAATTCGCGTGCGGCTCGGGCGCGCGCTTGTGCTGGGGCTTGAGTTTACTGTGGCGAGTGATATTCTAGCGACAGTTGTTTCGCCAACGCGCGACGAGTTGATTGATCTCGCCGCGATTATTTTACTACGCTCCTTGCTCAATTATTTTCTCGAACGCGAAATACGGCAGGTGGAAGAACGTAACGCACACCGCGAAAAATAAACCAGAACCAAACTCCAAAGAGTCGTCACAATGGGCATTACAAAAATATTTCGTCGCAAATTTCAAGCCACTGCTTTGATTGGAACCAACGTAGCGCTTGCGGGTTGCCAAGTGAACATTCCTACGCAAGATGTGCCAACGCCACAGCCATCGCCGTTTGCCGATTTTGTGTTTCAGAATGGCAAGGTCTACACGGTGAATCCAAAACAACCGTGGGCTGAAGCGATCGCGATCCAGGACAAGACCATTGTCTTTGTCGGCTCAAATCAAGATGCGGTGAAATGGATCGGACCAGCGACTCAGGTGGTCGATCTAAAAGGACAAATGCTCATGCCCGGCTTGATTGACGGGCACAACCATTTCGTCGCGGGCGCATTCGCCAAGCGCGGCGTCAATTTGCTGGGTTCAAGAAACACGGCAGACGCAGTCGCGCGAGTTCGGGCTTATGTGCAGACGCATCCTGAAAAAGAGTTGTATCTTGGCTTCAATTGGACCTTCCAAATATTTGGCGAAACTGAAGGTTCGCGGCGCGATTTGGATTCGGTGTGTCGGGATAAACCCATTTTTTTGTTCAGCGAAGACAGCCACAATGGTTGGTTCAATACCAAGGCGATGGAAATTGCTGGAATAGATCAGCACACCCCCGACCCAGTCCCCGGCTCTAGTTATTTCCAGCGCGAGGCGAGTGGCATGCCCACCGGTATCAGCATCGAAGATGCCACCATCCAACTTGCGATTGCGATAGGCGTGGTAGGTGGCAAAACATCGCTCCAGGGAATAATGGCAGAGGTTGTTCCCCTGCTCGCCAAGAATGGCATCACCGCATACCACGACATGGGAATTTTTGCGCCGTATCTATCGGACGGCTATCTCGGTTTTGAGTTGCTTCAAGAATGGGAGCAGGCTGGCAAGTTGCCTTGTCGCGTCGTTGGAGTTTTGGGTGAGCGCAATGCGGCGAGCGATCCGGCAAATCGGTTAGCGTTACTCAAGGATTGGAATGCCAAGTATCGATCAGAACTTGTCCAAGTCACTGGTTTGAAAATATGGGCGGATGGCACGTATCTTTCACACACCGGCGTGCAGTTGGAACCCTACGCGGATGAACCGAGTACTTGCGGCGAGAGTGATTGGACGACGGAAACGTTGGTCAAGTGGATTGAGCCAGCGCATCTTGCCGGATTTGATGTACACATTCACACCGATGGAGACGGGGCGGTGCGCCGTTGTCTCGATGCGTTTGAAATCGTCGCCAAGAGACATGGCAACCTGGGGCGACGACATGCGTTGCATCACACCTACATGATCCATCCCGATGATTTGCCCCGCTTCAAGACCATCGGTGTTGGCGCAAACGCGACCGGGGCTTGGTTCGTGAATTACAAGGGCGATTACGAAGAGGCGCTCAGAATTTTCGGCAAAGCAAAGGCAGAAAGAGAATATGCCATCCAGCGCAGACTCGTAGCGCTTGGCGTGAATCTCACTTTCGGCAGTGATATACCCGGCACGGATGTCGAAGAACTTGGGCCGCTGTACCAAATGCAAGCCGCTTACGAAGGGCATCTCCCCGGCGACCAAACAACTCTTCAACCATCGGCGGATCGATTATTCACGTTGGAAGAATTACTGCGCGGGTACACACTCAACGGCGCATACCAAATGCACATGGAAGACAAGCTTGGTTCGCTGGAAGTTGGAAAACTTGCCGACCTTATCATACTTGAAAAGAATTTGTTTGATGTTCCTAAAGACCAACTCTCCACGATCCAAGTCCTGTTCACGATGATGAACGGCCAAGTCACCCACGACCAAGGTCTGTTGGATTGAAGCAGGCAATCAGAGAGTGCCGCGCGCAGGAATGAGAATCAAACCATGTCAACTCAATCATCGGTTAGTGTGAACAACGCCTTTCATTTGACCGCCGCGCTCTTGATCGCATTTGCGTGCGCGTTCTTTGTTTACTATGGCGTCAACACGATCAACGATCCCGTTTTTGGGATTGACTTTTCGCCGTACTATGTCGCGGGGCAACTCGCCGCGGCTGGCAACTTCCAGTCATTGACTGTCCATTCCAACGCCGGCATGTTCACTAGCAATGCCGAGCCGTTTCTCGACAATTTTCGCAAATACTTTTTCCCGGACAGTCCGCTCGCGACGGGCTGGGTGTACCTGCCGGGATATGCCTGGTTGTTTCGACCGTTTGCCGGTCTCGAATTTCCGGTTGCCGCGCGTATTTGGCTCGGCGTCAATCTGCTGTTGACGTGCGCTTTAATTGCGTTGGTGTTGCGCGCGCGGCATTGGCAAGGCGATCCGTCACTTGCCACGTGGCGCACAGCGTGGATTATTTTTCTGGGACTGACTTTTCAGCCAATGCTCGACAATCTGTGGCACGGCAACGTTTCGATCTTGATTTTGTTTTGCTTTGGACTGGGCTATTGGTTCCTGCGACGCCAAAATCACCTACTCGCCGGACTCGCGCTGGGTTTGATTGTGCCGCTCAAATTCTATCCCGCGCTCATGGTTGTGTACTTTGTATGGCGGCGTAACTGGGCGCTCGTGATCGGCGCAGTCATCAGTTCGCTCGCGATGGTCGCGCTCAGTTGGCTGACCGTTGGCACGAGTGGAATCTTGGCATACGGTCAAATGATTTTTTCCGAGTTGCGCGCGGGCGGCGTGCCGGCTTTTAACAATCAATCTATCACAGGTTTTCTTTTGCACACGCTCACCTTTGGCGACGTCAATGGCTGGCAAAACATGAGCGTGCCATTGCTGGTAACGATTTTGCGTTACGCGCTCATCCTGGGTTTTGTCGGCGGGGTTGTGTGGGTACTGCGCCGACCACCGGAAAAAACGAGCAACCCCGCCATGGCCCAAGACCTTGACCTTGCCCTAGTCATTGGCGTGATGCTTCTCGCCTCGCCGGTTACGTGGTACCACTATTACGTCTGGCTCTTTCTGCCAATCGTCATCCTCTTTGATTATTTTTTGGCTGGCACACTCACACGTCAACGAACATGGCTGTTTGCGGTTGCGTATGGATTGATTGTCGTGCAAGGGATTTCGATGATTCGCCCATTTGCCGCGCAAGCAATTCAAGAGATATGGCTTTTGCGTCTTTTGCTCTCAACGAGTTTCTTGGGCGCTTTCTTACTGATGTACCTGCTTTGGCAAGCGCGTCGAGAGATGACATAACCTATCGTTTGAGGTGAAGCATGGCTATGGCAAGGCATCCGCTATCCTGTTTCGGCTATCGTTTTGGGTTGATCGTGTCTCTGCTCGCGATTGGGCTTGTTGGGTGTGCGAGCCAGCCGCCGGCATCGCAGTCTGCCGCCAAGCTAAAAGTCTGGATTCAGTTTTCCGACAATCCCAAATTGTTTCAGGACACATTCGCCAAATACGCCAAAGCGAACAACGTGCAGGTTGAAGTTGTTTGCCCCGCGCCGCTTGACAAGATTCTCGCCGCATTGAGCAGTTCGGATGCGCCGGACATTGTTGCGCTGGATGATTACGTCACCGCGCAATCAGTTGCCTTTCGCGGACTGACGCTCGATCTGAAGGAATTGGGAACGCAGGGTGGCATTGATTTCAACGACATTTATCCTGCCGCGCTCGTGTCGTGCCAACAAGCCGGCAAATTCGTGTGCCTGCCCTGGGGTGTGGATGCAAACGCGTTGTTCTGGAACAAGGATTTGTTTGAAGCCGCCGGGCTAGATCCGAACAAACCACCCAAGACGCTGGACGAGATGGCGGCGTATGCAGACCGGTTGACCAAGAAGGATGCCAAAGGCAACTTGACGCAGGTGGGTTACCTGCCTGGTTTTCCGTGGCCTGTGCAAGACACACTGCTCTGGAAATTTGGAAGCGGCGCCTACGCCAACGATGGGCGCACTTTGACGGTCAACACGCCGGCGAATGTAAAGGCGTTCAAGTGGGCACAGCAATTCTTTGCCAAGCCGGGCGCGAGACCGGTGATCGATTTGCGCTCCGGCTTTGGTACATACGCTTCATCCGAGAATGGTTTTTTCGCCGGCAAAGTGGCAATGGTCTTTGACGGTGAATGGTTGCCCGGTCCCAATTTTATTCCCAAGTTTGCGCCGGCATTGAGTTATGGGGTCGCGCCTCTGCCGGTGCCAGCCGACCGCTTGGATGCGTATGGCAGTGATACCATAGGCGGCACGGTTGTGCTTGTCCCAGCCGCGACGAAAGACCGCGCGGCAACCGCCAAGTTGTTGGCGTGGATGGAATCGCCGGAGATTATCGCCGAGGTGATGTCCCAAAATTCCAATTTGCCCAGCAATAATAAAGCCGCACTCGATCCGCGCTTTAGACAACTCAAGCATTTCCAAACATTCATTGACATTATGGCGCACCCCAAATCCACCGGCGAAACCAGTTCACCGATCCATCAGGAATTGGATCATGCACTCAGCCAAGCAGTCGAGCAGATGGAGCAAGAAGGCGCCGATCCAGAACAATTATTGAACGCGATCCAAAAAGAGTTCGAGCCAAAGCTGGCGGACGCGTGGAAAAAAGCCAAGTAAAAACAATGGTGCCCCAAATGATTCATCGCCCTGAATGCGCGTATAACCCGTTCACGTGGAGCGCCCGCACCCGCCGCAACTTTCGGTTGGGGATGCTTTTCATCTCGCCGTGGCTCATCGGCTTTTTTGTTTTTACGCTCTACCCCATGCTCGCTTCGCTCATCTACAGTTTCTCCGAATATACCTTTCACCAACCGCTGGAATGGGTAGGATTGGAAAACTATCTGGCATTGTTCAGAGACAAGTATTTTTGGATCGCGCTCGGCAACACAGCATACATGGTTGCGCTCGGCGTTCCGCTCGTGCTAGTTTTTTCATTTATCTGCGCGGTGATTCTGAACATTCGTGTGCCAGGGCAATCAATCTATCGCGTGATTTATTACATCCCTTCCATCGTGCCGACGATTGCAAGCACACTGCTCTGGGTTTGGATTTTGAATCCGCAGTATGGTTTGCTCAACACACTGCTGGCGGCACTCGGCATCACCGGTCCCAATTGGATCCAAGACCCGGTCTGGAGCAAGCCAGCGTTATTGCTGATGGCGCTGTGGAGCGCCGGCAACGTCACGATGATCTATTTGTCCGGTTTGCAGGATGTGCCCAAGCAAATTCTCGAAGCGGCAGATTTGGACGGCGCGAATTGGTGGCAACGCTTGCGCCATGTCATTTTGCCGATGGTGTCGCCGATCACGCTTTACAATTTGATCACGCTCACGATCGCGATGTTTCAGTACTTTGCCCAGGCGTACGTCTTTGCCCAGATCAGCGGACAAGGCGCCGGTAGAGCAGGTGCCGTTGGTCAACCGCTCAACTCGACCTTGTTTTACAGCGTCTATCTGTACCAGAACGCATTTCAATTTCTCAAGATGGGTTACGCCTCGGCGATGGCGTGGATTTTGTTTCTGGTGATTCTCGTATTCACCCTCGTGTTGCTCAAAGTCTCCGACCGTTTTACGTTTTACGGTGAATGAACCGATGACAAACTCACAACCATTTTCGTTACGAAAAACATTTGAGAGTCTATCACGCCATGCGCTCATCATCGGCGTCGGTCTGTTTTTTGCGCTCCCGCTGGTTTGGATGCTGGCGACCTCGTTCAAGAGCGACCGCGATGTATTTCATATTCCATTGCGTTTGTTGCCCTACACCAACACGCTCGCGCAGGTGAATGGGCAGGCCTTGCCGCTTTACAACGTCACGTTTGATAATCAGGTGCGCCAACTCGCCCTCGTGAGCGTGGACGAGGGGCAAGGTGTGTTTGTCAACCCGAACAATCCGAGTGAGACGTTTACGAATGTGCGCATGAAATTTGCGGAACCGGTAGTGGCGGTCGGCTTGCGCTGGGAAAACTACATGGATGCGCTGACCTATAACCCACGCGCCGGGGTCGGCGTGACGATTTGGACGTATCTGCGAAACAGTCTCACGATTTGCATTTTCGGCGTTATCGGCACGGTGCTGTCCTGCGCGCTCGTCGCGTATGGTTTTGCGCGCATCCGGTTTCCCGGGCGCGATCTGCTTTTCGTCCTTGTCTTGGGAACGATGATGTTGCCGATTCAAGCCGTGATCATCCCACAGTATGTTTTGTTCAACGATGTCTTGCATTGGGGCAACAGTTTTTTGCCACTCGTCGTGCCGGCATTTTTTGCGAACGGCTGGGATGTATTTCTCCTGCGTCAATTCTATCGCACCATTCCGGAAGACCTGTGCGAAGCCGCGCGCATCGACGGGGCGAACGAGCTAGACATTTTCGCGCGCATTGTCCTGCCGCTTGCCAAGCCCGCGCTTGCCGTTGTGGCGATCACCACTTTTCTGTTCTACTGGAATGATTTTCAAGCGCCGATGATTTATCTCACCAGCCCGGAAAATTTCACGATGGCGCTGGGGCTGGCCGATTTTCAGGGTCAGCGGCAAATCTTGTGGAATTTGCTCATGGCGGCGGCGGTGGTCTTTACCATCCCGATCATCATCGGGTTCTTTTTCGCGCAGAAACAATTTATCGAAGGGATCAAGTTGACCGGAGTGAAAGGGTAGGCGATTCAGCGATGATCGCCAACCGAGTCGTCTGAACAAGTCATCGAAAGGGAAAAATCGAATGGAATCAAGTTCAACGTCCAAGCCGGCACAGCGTAACTCGCTTTCCTCACGTCTGAAAATTATCCTGGGTCTTGTTCTCGTGGCAGTGATTGGTATGATCGGGGTGTGCATCGCGGGCGGACTCTATCTTTTTGCGCCGAACATATTCGATCTGCTCGCGCCTGCGCCGCCAATGCTCCAAGCGGTTATGGTGAATGTTCCCGCCGGCGAATTCGCGATGGGCACCGACGATGAATTTTCCAAGACCGCGCACCCGGTTTATCTCGATGCGTTTTCGATTGACCAGTCCCCCGTGACCAACGCGCAATACAAGCAATGTGTGGACGCCGGCAAATGCGCCGCGCCCAAAAAATCGGATGCGTTTATGATTGCTTGGTATTATGGTGTGCCCAAGTACAACAATTATCCGGTCGTCAACGTCACGTGGTTCGACGCTCAGAAATATTGTGAATGGGCAGGCAAACATTTGCCCACCGAAGCGCAATGGGAAAAAACGGCGCGCGGCACAGATGGGCGGCTCTATCCTTGGGGCAACACAGCGCCGCAGAATAAAACGACCGGTCCACTAGCGGTCGGTTCGTATCCGGCGGGCGCAAGCCCTTACGGCGCGCGCGATCTAGTCGGCAATGTCTATGAGTGGGTCGCGGATTGGTACGGCGAATATCCCAGCATCCTGCAACGCAATCCAACCGGCAGTGCGACCGGCACGGAACGCGTTCGGCGCGGCGCAATTGCCTCGATGGAAGGTATCCTCACCGCCACAACACGCATTCCCGTAGAGCCAACGGATTCAGACAACAAGACCGGCTTTCGGTGCGCCCAGTAACATGACCGGTGATCATTGGCGATCATGGTGAGTTCAAAGGTAAAGCCAGTGATGGCAAATATCTCCACCGAGGATAACCTCAGAAAGTTGAGAAAATGAACTTGAAGCGAATGTCTCGCCGCGATTTTTTTAGAACCGCTACCTTAGCTGGCGTTGGCTTGGCACTGGGCAGTTGCCGCCTCAAGATTCCGACCCAGGATGAGAGCCAGCCAACGCCAACATCGCCCTATGCCGATTTTGTCTTTCAGAACGGCAAGGTTTACACGGTCAACCCGAAACAACCGTGGGCCGAGGCGCTTGTCGTCAAGGACAAGAAAATTGTTTTCGTCGGCGCGAACCAAAATGTTACCCAATGGATCGGCGCGAACACTCAGGTCGTTGACCTCAAAGGGCGAATGCTCATGCCTGGGTTTATTGACGGGCACAATCATTTTGTGACGGGCGCGATTTTCAAACGCGGCGTTGACATGAATGGTTGCGCGTCGGTCGCCCAAGTTGTCGCGCGTCTGCGTGATTACGTCCAAACGCATCCTGAAAAAACCGTGTACCTGGGTTTCAATTGGTCGTTCCAGATGTTTACAGACAAGCAAGGCACGCGCCAGGATTTGGATTCGGTGTGTAGGGACAAGCCCGTGTTCTTATTCAACGAAGACGGACACAATGCGTGGTTCAACACCAAGGCGATGGAGCAAGCATTCGTCGGATGGTTCACGCCCGACCCCATACCGGGCGCGAGTTATTATCCCCGCGAGCCAGATGGCACGCCGACCGGCATTGCGGTTGAGCCAGACGCGTACGCCCAGGTCGCGTTTTTCACCGGCACATTCAACGGCTCGGACACGGTGGAAGAAACGATGCAGATGATTATTCCCCAGCTTCCCGCGCATGGCATCACGGCGTATCACGAAATGGGGATCACCGCGCCAACCCTCGAAGATGCTGACCTTGGCTACACCCTGCTCCAAAAATGGGAGCGAGAAGGCAAACTGCCCTGTCGCGTGGTTGGCACGTTGGGCACGCACGACGTGAACGATAATCCGTATAGTCATTTGTTTTTGCTCAGAACGTGGAGCCAAAATTTTAGATCTGAACTCGTGCGCGTAACCGGTCTGAAAATCTGGGGCGATGGTGTGTACCTGGCGCATTCGGGTGTGCAATTGGAACCGTATGCCGACCAACCCGGGTTCAAAGGCGATAGCATGTGGACCGTCGAACGATTGGTCAAATGGATCGAGCCGATGCATCTCGCCGGCTATGATGTGCAAATCCACGTGGATGGTGATGGCGAGGTGCGGCGTTGCCTGGACGCGTTCGAAATCGTCATTCGCCGACATGGCAACCTGGGTCGCCGCCACACGTTGCATCACACTTATCTCATTCACCCGGACGATTTGCCGCGTTTCAAATCGCTGGGCATCGGCGCGAATGCAACCGCCCTCTGGTTCGTGAACTATAAAGGACAGCTCGAAGAAGCGGTCAAAATTCTGGGCAAGGAAAAGGTGGACAAGGAATATTCAATTCAGCGCAAATTGCTCAGCGCGGGGGTAAATGTATCCTTAGGCACGGATATTCCCGGCACCGATATTGACGAATTCGCGCCGCTGTTTCAAATGCAAGCGGCATACGAAGGGCACGTCCCCGGCGACAAGACCACGCTCGTGCCGCCCGCCGAAAAATTATTTACACTCGAAGAGTTATTGCGGATGTATACAATCAATGGCGCATATCAAATGCAGATGGAAAACGAAATTGGCTCGCTCGAAGAAGGCAAGTTCGCCGATCTCATCGTGCTCGAAAAAAATTTGTTCGATGTGCCCAAAGACAAACTGTCCGAGGTCAAGATTCAGTTGACGATGATGAACGGGCGCGTGGTTCATCAACAAGGCATCTAGCCGAAAGGAAAACATGTCACGCTCTCCTAGCGATCTCGAACTCTGTTACATGTCGGCATCCGAATTGCTTGAACGATTTCGCGCCAAGCAACTTTCGCCGGTGGATGTGCTTGAAGCGCAAATCAGACGCTACGAAGCGATTGGCAAGCAAGTCAACTGTGTGACGTTCACGCATTTCGACCAAGCACGGCAATCCGCGCGAGAATCGGAACGGCGATATGCGAACGGCAATCCGCGGCCGCTCGAAGGTATCACGGTCGCGGTGAAAGACGAAGACGGTCTGATCGGCTGGACGATGACAGCGGGTTCTGTGTTGATGAAAGACAACCAGCTCGACCACAACACACCGGTCATCGACAAATTGATCGAAGCGGGCGTGGTGATGCACTTGCAAACGACCGTGCCGGAATTTTACGCCAACGCTTGCACCTGGTCGAAACTCTGGGGCGTGACGCGCAATCCGTGGAATTTGCACTACACCGTCGGCGGCTCATCGGGTGGCGCGGGCGCGGCACTCGCGGCAGGCATCACAACGCTTGCGACCGGCAGTGATATGGGCGGCTCGATTCGCATTCCATCGAGCTTGAACGGCGTGTATGGTTTCAAACCGCCGCATGGTCGCGTGCCGGTGGTGCCGGGCGACGAGATTATGCCCCAATCCACTTCGGGTCCGATGGCGCGCACATTGCCAGACTTGGCATTGTTTCAAAACGCGATTTGCGGTCCGCATCCAAAACAAATGAGCGCACTGCGCCCCCAACTTAACTACCCGACGCAATACCCCAACATCAAAGGGTGGCGTATCGCCTACAGCGCGAATCAAGGTTGGGCGGCGATTGACCCGGATGTGGAACGAAACATCCAAGCCGCGCTCGAGATTTTGGAGCAACAAGGCGCGATTGTCGAGCCAGTGGAATTGAAATGGAACGGCGCTGAAATCGTTTCGGCGGTGATGAAAGCGCTCCTTGCGACCGGCATGGGGAGTATGTTGGCTCCGTTCATGGATCCAAGTTTGCATGAACAGATGACCAGTTACGGTCGTTACTTTGTCAAAATTGGTCAACAAGAATTGGGTGCAAAGCAACTGGCTAAAGCGCAGTCCTACGCGGCAGAGCGATTCGCCGAGTACGATAATTTGTTCGCGCAAGGTTATCGCGCGTTCATTTGCCCGACGACTGCTACTAACCGCGTGCCAGCGGATTTCGATCCGGTTGCGCCGGACGCAAAATTGAGCATCAACGGCGAGTCGGTCAATCCACATACCGGCTGGGCGCTCACCACGGCGTTCAATCTCTTGTACACCATTCCGGTCATCGCCGCGCCAACCGGTTTCGACGCGAACCATGTGCCGACTGGAATGCAAATCACGGCGCGCTCGTATGATGATCTCGCCGCATTTCAAGTTGCGGCGGCGTACGCTCAAGCCGCGCCGCACAATTTCACTGGCGAATTGTTCCCGGATTTCCGCAAAGGGTAACGTTAGAGTGAATGTGTGTGCGAAGAGATTGCGCTTGCATTGTCGCAAGCACGGATAGCCCGTATCAAACATTTGAGGTCACGCTCTTTCAAACTCCCGCATCGCTAAACTTGAGACAGGAGGCGAGATGAACCGACTCGCGATTGCGCTTGGATTCGCGGCATTACTCGCCGTGTTGTTTGTTATCTTGGACAATCCGCGTGTGACGGCGCGTCAGGATCAAAGACCGCTCTCTGTTAATCCATCTTTTGCTTGGGCGAAAACCTGGGGCGGGAGTTCCGCTGAGAGCGCCAAGAATATCGCCATAGACCCGTGGGGCAATCTGTATGTGGTTGGTGAGTTTGCCGGCACAGTTAACTTTGACCCGGCAAGCGCAAACCCAAGCGCAACCATTACCTCGCATAATGGCACGGTGGATGCTTTTCTGAGCAAGTTTGATGCCAATGGAAATCTCCAATGGGTTAGAACGTGGGGTAGTGGTCCCGTTGGCGGTACCGGCGGCAATGGACGTGATGCCGCGAATGGCGTCGCGGTGGATGGAGCAGGCAACGTATATGTTTCAGGGCTATACCAGGGAACTGTGGAGTTTGGCTCCGGCATTACCTCTACCTCGAATGCGCCGATGGGATCGAATAACATCTTTGTCGCCAAATTTAATTCGAATGGCACGACGCAATGGGTGCGAACGTGGGGCGGAACGTCCGGCGGCGAAAGCTACAGCGTGGCGGTGGACAAGGTGAGAGGCAATGTGTATGTCGAGGGCGATTGGTCCACTGCGGCTAGTAACCACATGGTTGACTTTAATCCGATCATCCCAAACAACCCCAAGGGCGCTCACGACTGGCACACCAATCATGGCGCCTTTGACTCCTTCCTTGGCAAGTATGACTTGGACGGAAATTTTCAATGGGCGAAAACTTGGGGCGGACATGGCTACGATGATGGACCCGGCGTCGCGGTGGATGGTTTGGGCAATGTGTATGTGGGCGGTATGTTTGGAAGCACGGACATCAACTTTGATCCGTCGGGTGCGACCAACACTGGGGGCGTGGGACATGAGCATGGCACAACCACCAACGACATGACTAACGTAAACGTGTTTCTCAGCAAATTCAATTCCAATGGCGCTTTCCAGTGGGTGCGAACCTGGGGCGGACTAGAAACTGAGGACGCTGGCGAAGTGGTGATGGTGGACAAGGCAGACAATGTGTATATCGGCGGACGGTTTCAGTGCACCAATTGCAATTTTAACGCGGGACCAACCGGACAGCCAGTTTTGCTTTCCAGCATTGGCGACCGTGATGCCTTTCTCAGCAAATATGATGCCAGCGGAAATTTTCTATGGGCGAAAACCTGGGGTGGGACCGGCTGGGATGCTGTTGGGGGATTAGCGGTAGACCAGTCAAACAATGTGTACGCCAGCGGGCTGTATTCAACGACCGTTGATTTTGGCGGTGGTTCAGTTGCCTCGCACGGTTTATGGGACGCATTCGTCAACACGTTTGATGCCGGCGGAAATTTCCAAGGAGTCAAGACGTGGGGCGGGAACGGCAATGACGGTTGTCTCAATATTGCCATTGATCGGACCAATGCTTTGTATGCAGTGGGATTTTTCTCTGGTCCAGGTGTCGTTGATTTGGATCCGGGAACCGGGGTTGATAACCATACGGCAATTGGCGGACTGGACGCCTTCCTGATCAAATTTCTGTTTCCGTCTGTACCCTCTACGCTCTATCTACCTTTAATCACGCAGAGTGTTGCGCCTTGATCACGTGGAGTTGACTTTGCCACTCGCGCATAACGAGGCCCATGCTTTATTTTCGCAACCGCCTAACCTTTTGGTTACGCCCGTTTACCGATCGCGTGCCAAGCGCCCTCCATATCGGCACGGCGATTATTTTGTGCGGCGTGAATCTTGTTCGCACAGCAAAATTGGCAACTCGAAATGAAAAAAATTAAACTTTCGCGCCGAGAATTTTTACAACTCACAGGATTAGGGTTGATCGGTTTGATGATAAACAATGGCTTGACCGCATGTAGCCCAAGTGTGTCAAGATCAACTGACGTTCTACGTGTGGCATTGTTACATCTCGCACCGCAACCTGGCGAAATCGCGCGCAATCAGCGAGCTATTGAAGAGGCAGTCACACGCGCGGCGGCATTGGGTGCGGATTGGATCGTCACGCCCGAACTCGCCGTGTCGGGTTATGAATTTACGGATCGCATCGGCACTGCTTGGATCGCGCCACAACCCAACACCTGGACGGCGCAACTCGCACAACTGGCGACGCGTTTGCGCGTGACGATTTTCCTCGGCACGCCGGAACGCGACGCGCAAACGGACAAATTGTATAACAGTGTGCTCATCATCGGCAACGATGGCACGATCCTGGGACGATCTCACAAAATTAACGTTGTGCCCATTCATGCTGAAGCATGGTCCAGTCCCGGCGAAACGATTGTGCCAATCCCGGTAGACGGCATTCAGGTCGGCGTGCTCATTTGCGCGGATGCGTACACGCCGAATGTGGCGGCGCAACTGAAAGACCGTGGCGCGCAAATTCTCGTGTCGTCTGTGGCATGGTCGCCGGGCGAGTGCGGACCCGAAGGCGTCTGGGAAGATCGTTCGCGAGAAACAAACTTGACTCTCGTCGTGTGCAATCGCACGGGCAACGAGCCAACGATGAGTCTAGACGATGCCGACAGCGTGATCGTGCAGGACGGCAAACGAATAATGGAATTTCATTCCACGCAACCATCCATCCTAATCGCAGAGTTGAATCGCCAAACGTTCGCGCCAATCTCAGCACACTTTGACGTAACCCCGCTTGCAAAAAGATGAGTCGGCAAAGTCCACGCGCGATGAAAAACTGAAACCCTCATTCGAATTCACTGCGAAACATCAGATAGTAGATTGATGCGGGAGAGGTGAGCGAACGCTACCGCCGAATTATTTTGCAATTAATCTAGAATGGGATGATTGAGACAAAAGCCCCATAGTACATCCAACCCGCTTGCGCAAATCGTGTCTGATGCGAGTTGGTACTTCCTGCCGTTCATTCGCAAATAGCCGAAAGTGTCGCAGAAAACTCAAGTCCAGCTGACGATTCAATCAGACTCGGTTTTGTTCATCAACCGGCATCGTTCCAATTTTTTGGCGCAATAATTTTGGAGGAATTGCATTCGATGAAATTTAATTTACGCACGGTAATACTCGGTTGTTTATTGGTCTTGACGTTGGTCGGATTTCGTGGCGCGCCTAACACCTCCCAACCGCAGATCGCTCAATCATTCGTCGCAGTCTACCCGCTCCAGGATTTTACCTTGGAATTAAAAGCGGATGGCACAATCGTTTTGACTCAGGCGGCGCAAGAGAGCAACGGCACAGCGAACAGCTGGCGCGGAACCTGGCGCGCCGAAAGTGAAACAGCGATTGTTCGTTTCGCGCAAACCTCGGATGGCAAGCCGTTACCGGAAATTGCGGAACTACGTTTTACGTTTCTTCAGGGTTTTCCAACGATTGTCGGTCGCGTGATTCCCGGCATTACAACCAACCCGGATGCGTTGACCTTTACGCTCGGTTCAGGTCAGCGGCATCCGCTGGTCCGCACATTGAATCACTTGCTCGCACAATATGACTATATGAATTACAAATATCCTGAGCGCAACGATGATTTGTACAGCGAAACGGTACGCAATGCCGTCGCCAACTTTCAGTCCTCGCAACATCTCTCGCCTACCGGCGCACTCGACGCCTATACCTGGCAAGCGTTGCTAAAACCCATCATTCCCTTGCCCGTCACCGCGCCCATCACACACGTGCAACCCAGCACAACAAATGTATATATTCGTGCGGAACCCAGCATCACCGCAACCGCGTTGAGCAAACTCCAGATCGGCAGTGTCATGGATGTCGTCGGCAAGATCGTCGGCGCAACGCCCGACACAACCTGGTGGCAAGTCTGTTGCATCAATGATCAAAAGGGTTGGATTCGAAGCGATGTGGTCACAGTGTCAGGTCCAACAGATGTCGTGCCGGCGATTGCGCTCGCAACGCTACCAACACCGACGCTCGTTCCGCAAACAGCGACCAAGCCCGGCAAGCCATTGATCGATCATCTGCCAACGCACGCGCCCGACGGCAGTCCAGTCGTGTACCTCACATTCGACGATGGCCCCAGCACGTTCACACCAAAATTCCTAGACTTGCTCGCGCGTTATCATGCGCATGGAACATTTTTTGTGATTGGCAACAGCGCCAAAGCGCGCCCTGATCTAGTACGCGCCGAAGCCACGGCCGGGAATTATGTGGGCAATCATACCTACACCCACATCTCGCTTCAAAATGTCACGCGCGATCAATTCATCAACGAATCCGAATTGACGCGCAAGACCTTGCTCACCGAAGCCAAAGACTTGTTCACGCTCGATGGCGATGTGCGCTATCTCCGCCCGCCTTACGGCGCAACCGATTCGCATACGCGCGCGTATGCGGCAGAGCAAGGTTATCAAATCGCGATGTGGGATGTAGACCCAATGGACTGGCGGCGACCTGGGACAGAGGCGATTTCCTCGCACATCATCCGCACCGCGTTTCCTGGTGCCATCGTCTTGATGCATGATGGCGGCGGCGAGCGAAGCCAAACGCTTGAAGCATTGGACGCCGTCTTGCGCGAGTTGACCGCGCGCGGATACAAATTCTACAATCTGTTTGGACAGTAAGCGCGATCACCGCTGATAACAAAAATTAAAATGGCTTGCCGAAAATGGAAAGCCATTTTAATTCCGAAACTTTTATTTCAGCACTGCGATTCCGCGTTTGAGATATTCACCCTGCCCGCGCCTGCCGCGAAATTGATCGTTCTCAAAAACCACGCGCCCACGCGCCATCACCAGCGAGGGCGAGCCAGCAATTGTTGTGCCTTCATACGGATTGTAATCCACGCGCATAAATTGAGTCGCCGCGCTGATAGTGTACGGACGATGCGGATCCCACAGCACCAAGTCCGCATCACTGCCAACCGCCAGCGTGCCTTTGCGTGGGAACAAGCCAAACATTTTGGCAGGCGCGGTGCTCGTCACTTGGACAAACCGTTGCATACTCCAACCGCGTTCGACCACGCCGCCTTGATAAACCAGGTGCATCCGATTTTCGACACCCGGCACACCATTCGGAATTTTCGCAAAGTTGCCCAAGCCCAGTTCCTTTTGCTTGGGCAACCCCTTGAAACCGGCCTGCATACAAAACGGACAATGATCCGTCGCAATTGCTTGCAGTGTATTATCGCCGAGCGCGCGCCATAACGGTTCCTGGTTTGCGCGTTCGCGGATCGGCGGCGAGCAAACATATTTCGCGCCAGCAAAACTGCCATCGGCATAATCTTCCTGCGCAAGATACAAATACTGCGGGCATGTTTCGCCGAACACGCGCACGCCGCGATTGCGCGCCGCGCGAATTTCTTCCATCGCCAAACGCGACGACACATGCACGATGTAGACCGGGACACCCGCCATTTCTGCGAGCAAGATGACGCGATGCGTCGCGTCGGCTTCGGCTTGATGCGGGCGCGAAATCGGATGATAGTTTGGCGTGGTCTTGCCCTCGGCAATCAATTTCTGCACGAGGTAATCAATCACGCTCCCATTCTCCGCGTGCATCATCACGAAACCGCCATTCTCCGCCGTGCGACACATCGCTTTGAATATGGTCCCATCGTCCAGCAACAACCGCTCCGGATACGCGGTGAACATTTTGAACGACGTGACGCCTTCGCGCACCAGCGCATCCATCTCTGCCAAATAATCGTCCGGCAAGTTGGTGATGATCATGTGCATCCCATAATCAATCACCGCTTTGCCTTGCGCTTTCGCCAGCCACTCGTCGAGCGCGGCGTGCATCGTGCCAGTGCGGGCTTGCGTGGCGAAATCAATGATCGTCGTCGTGCCGCCGTGCGCCGCCGCAATCGTCCCGGTTTCAAAATCGTCGGACGAAAAAACATCGCCGACCGGCAACTCCATATGCGTGTGCGCGTCCACGCCGCCTGGAATGACATACGCGCCGCGCGCGTCAATCGTTGTGTCGGCAGTCACCGGCAAAGCGTTGCCGATCATTTGAATCGTATCGCCATCCACAAAAATATCCGCGCGATAATCATCCGCCGCCGTGACAATGTGACCGTTACGGATCAAGGTTCTCGTCATCATTCACTCCATATTTCAGATCGCAAATTGCAGATTAACGTTAATCTGCAATCGAAAATTCAGTTTCAAATTATTCAAATTCCGGCGCGATCGCGCGCTTGAAACGCTCCATCTGCGCGAGCGCAACGGCATGATCGTCCGTTGAGAAAAAGAGCGCGGCGTATTGCAACCCCGCGCGCGCATAATCACGGAGCGTGGCGCGAATGTCGTCGTCGGTGCCAGCCAAGCGTCGCCGTGGCGCGCCGCGATATTCGTAATCCGGCGACGTGTGCGGATTGAGATCTATCGTCAACCGCGCTGAAATCATAAGCGCACGCGCCGGTTTCAGTTCGGCGATGCGTGCCACGCCTTGCGCGATCGTCTCCGGCGATGCACCCGTTGCGTGCCAACTATCGCCCAATTTTGCCGCGCGCTCCCAGGATGCTTCGCCGTTGCCGCCAATCCAGATCGGAATGGTTTTACGCGCGGGCAAGGGCGCAAAAACCGCATCGGTGATTTGCGTGTATGCGCCCGCGAAATTCACCGTTTCATTTTTCCACAACGTGCGCATCAGCGCAATGTCTTCGTCGAGCCGCTTGCCGCGATTTTTGAAATTCGCGTTGAGATTGCGGAACTCGCTTTCATTCCAACCCACGCCGACCCCCGCAATCACCCGGCCGCCCGATATCGCATCGAGCGTGGCGAGTTGTTTTGCCGCCAGCACCGGATTGCGTTGCGGCAAAACCAGGATCGACGTGCCAAGTTTTACGCGCGTGGTAATGGACGCCACCGCCGCAAGCGTCACCAACGTTTCAAAAACATGGCCATACGGCTCGATGTTTTCGCGCGGCACAATCACATGATCCGTCGTCCAAACCGAATCATAACCCAGGTCGTCCGCCGCGCGCGCCACGCGCTGAATCTCAGCGAACGTTTTCCCTTGCCCATAGTTGGGTAATCCAATGCCGAATTGCATTCACACCTCGAGCGTGCGTCTCAGCGATTGTCCTGCGCGATATGATGAATTTGCATTTGCCCGCCCAACACCGCCAGCACATCATTCGCAACCAGTGGTTTGTCCGCCGCCGGGTGCACATCCTGCACGCCGTCACGCCGCAACAAAACCACGCTCACATCATACACTTGTTCAATCGCGCCGACTGTCATCGCCAGCAATTTGGATTTCGCCGCAACGTTCAAGCGCGCAATGCTCAGCGCCTGACCTTCCACCATGATCGGATTGGAAATATCCATGCCTGCCGCTGTCGCGGCAAAGGCTGGCGCCGCCATGCTCGTCGCCGAGAGCGCGCTAAAACCGAATTGCTTTTCGAGCGCGCGCGCAAAATCATCGTCAAAGATGCGCAGAACCACGCGCAGAGCCGGGTTGAGACTGCGCGCCTTGACCGCGATTTGCATATTCAAATTATCGTTCTGCGTGCAGAGTAGCAACACCCGCGCGCGTTGAATTCCCGCCGCCGTGAGCAGTGCCTCGCGCGTCGCATCGCCTTCTAGAATCGGCACATCCAATGCGCGCAAATCGGTAATCAGATCGTCGCGCGGCACAAGTTCAATGACGACAACATCCTGGTTCATCTGCCGCAACTGTTGCACCACGCGAAACCCAAGATGCCCCAAGCCAACGAGAATGATGTGATTGCTAAACGTGGAGGCAACTGCCATGTCCCACTCCTTGCTCCGCGCCTTACGATTGAACAGCATAACACCAAACTCGGTCAATCCTTGCGCGAGAATACCCAAACCGATCAACGGCATCGCGAAATAAAAAATTTGCAAATACCAGGTCTCGGGAAAACTGCCGCCGCCCTGCATAAACACCATCGTCAACGCAAGATAGATTGCTTCGATAGGCGTGCGCACGGGTTCGCCCGCGTGCGCGGCAAGCGTAAAATACACCGACCCGCCGCCGCCGATCAACAAGGCAAACAAAAATAGCGGCACGCGGAAATCGTTCAAGAGCAACCACGTGTCGCGCCAGGTCGCGCGCCAATGCCGAAACCAAGTGTGCCAAATTTTCATGACAAAAACAGGAGGAAGGGCAAATGAGCGCTGATAGAAAATCCACTCGTGTTTGCCCTTCGTCCTCCGCCGCGCGTCGAATTTACGTAAAGAACAATCCGCCGATTTCTTTTCGCCGATACAACGCCCGCACACGCGCAACCTGTTCCGCCGACAGCGGCTTGCCATCGGACGCGCTGAAATTCGCTTCGGCTTGCGCCGCGTTGCGAATACCAGGAATAACCGCCGATACCGCCGGGTGCGCGAGGCAGTATTTTAAGGCGGCGTGTGTCAACGACGTGCCGTCTTCAGTCAAGAATTTTAGTTTTTCAACCTGGTCTACCATCTCACCGACCCAGTTTTGATCGGGACGCTCACTGCGCCAATCGCCTTTGGGGAATTTGGTCTCGCGTGTAAATTTGCCGGTCAACACGCCAGACGCCAGCGGCACGCGCGATAATATGCCAACGCCTTTTTTCTGCGCGAGCGGGAACAACGTCTTTTCGGCTGATTGATCAATGATATTGTGAATCACCTGCACCGATTCAACGCGCCCGGCTTTGATTTGCGGATTCGCTTCATCGTGCCGCACCGCCGAAACGGAAATGGCAATCACGCGAATTTTCCCCTGCGCTTTCAGCTTTTCCATCGCGGCGTGCCATTCGACGCGCTCCGCCCAGGATGGACTCCAGGTATGCAGTTGCAAAATATCCACGTGATCGCGTCCCAGGTTCTTCAGACTGCGCTCGCAACATTCGATAATCCAAGCGCCAGGAAATTCTTGGCTGATCGGCAGGTTGGTTGGCGGGTCCCATTGTCCATTTTTCGGCGGCACTTTGGTCGCGATGATCATGTCGTTCAAGACACCGCGCTCTTTGAATACCCGCCGAATTAATTTTTCGCTGTGTCCATCGCCATAGGCAAGCGCGGTATCGAAAAAAGTGCAACCGAGATCGAGCGCCTTGTGTAACGCGGCAATCGAATCGGCGTCCGTTTGTTTGCCCCACATCTTGCCGCCGATTGCCCACGCGCCAAAACCGATCTCAGAAACCTTGATCCCGGTTTTACCTAATTCGCGGAATTGCATGATAAACCTCCAGAATAATTTGGGAATTCAAATGACAATCAGTTCACCGCCACTTGCCACTGCACCTGACCGCCGAACGAAACGCGATCGCCGGGACGAAGAACGACTGGCACATTCGGCGTCAGCGGCGCGCCGTTGACAAACGTACCGTTGTGACTGTCCAAATCGGTCAATAAACCGCGCACGCCATTCCATGCGATCACGGCATGTTGGCGCGACACTTCGGGCGTATCAATTTGTATCGTACACTGCAACGAACGACCAATGGTATTTTTACCTGGCTTCAACGTGAACCGTTGTCCCGATGAGGCAACGAGTGTCAACATTGCACCGCGTTGTGCCGGCACAA
>JBBIUF010000028.1:0-12444 GCA_037440365.1 Chloroflexota bacterium | reverse complement strand
AGGGCCCGATCCGAGGAAACAATGGGTATCAAAGCGGCATTGGAGTTGGCGGCGATGGGCGCACGCGCGTTGTGACGATCAAGAGTGTTAACCCGGCAATACTACCGATTGCGCCAAAACAGAGCAAACTACCTAGCAAGGCAATCGTGCCAATGAGCGCATTGGAATCCTGTTTTGCTGTGGGTGGTGGCACGACCGTCGGCGCGCGTGTCGGTTGGGGAATAGCAGGAGCAGTCGGCGGTGCAGTCGGTGGACTAGTCGGTGGCTGAGGTTGCGCTAGAATCGTCGGTGGAAGGGTGGGGGGAACAGTCGGTAGCAGGGGCTGAGCCGGAGACGGCAGGTTCAAGTTGCCGCTTCCATATACATTATCTTTGCCTTTAACTCCCAGGTCAACCGCATTCGTTTCAAGATAATCTTGAACTTGGACTGACGTAAGGCTAGGCGTGCGCCCCCACACCAACGCCGCCGCGCCAGCCACATGCGGCGCAGACGCTGAAGTACCGCTAAACATTTTTGGACTGTAGCTTGCAGTCAACACGCCATCCGGTCCAACCAGATCAGGTTTGATGCGTCCATCGGTAGTTGGACCTTGCGACGAAAACCCCTCAATCTGATTCTTGTTCCATTGAATCGCGCCAATCGTGAACGAACCGCGCGCGTCCGCTGGAGTGGTAATACTGTGTTCTGGTGCAGGCGTCCAATCCTCAATTTCACCGTAATACGTAAATAGATCAAAGGTCACTTGGCGAGTTGCGTGCTTGGCGCGAATTTCCAAAAATGCCGTTTGCCCCGCCCGCAGGTTGGTTTTGAATCCTTCAACCGGAACATCCTTGGGTTGTCCGGCTTGGCGCTCTTCCGAGCGTTGAAGAATTTTTCCGCTCGCGTCATAAAGATAAAGATCATAGTCCTGCGATGCCGCATTCCCCGCCCAGTCATCCCACTCGAGCACAATTTTTGCGTTGGGCAATAGCGCTTGATAATGCAGAGTCAACACGCCGCTAGGCAACTGACTAGAGCTAAACCGATAATGTTCATCTGCCGAATTGCCAGACGAATTGATCCACAAAATTCCTTTTGCCGCTTGGTCATCAATCAATTTTGCATACGCACCCGTGCCATCCATGGGACCGATAAAACTGCCTGCGGAGTGAGAAACAATTTTGACGCCTTGCTCAATAAACCATTGAATCGCTTGGCTGTCTTCGCTCGAATCGGTTGAGTATGCCAGATACAATTCCGCGTCCGGTGCCATGGCATGTATGATCTCCGCACACGCCGCGCCGTGAATCTCGCCGGCCGCATCCGGCTCAACCCCGCGCACAAATGAGCGCGCATGGACGCGTTCTGTGGACGGCAAAGTTTTGCCCAGCAAATTTTTATAGCCGTCGAACCCTAGATCCAAAATACCCACTTTGACGCCGCGCCCCGTAAACCCAGCTTGATGCCACGCCAAAGCCCCCGTTGGCGTAACGGCTTGGCTCGTTGCGCCGCTTTGCTGAACCGAGTTAGGTTGCGGCACGCGCAATTTGATGACATGCGCCAAGCCGCGAATTTGTCCCAGCACGGCACCAGGATTCTGCGTTTGCGCCACGCGCTCGATTAACGTAAACGGAATGGCAATGTTCAATTCATCCGCATAACTGCTCTCAACGATGACCCCCAACGCGGCTAGTTCAGCCGAGACCGCGGGCAGATTCGTTGCGCTATCCAAGATCAACGTCACGCGCAGTTCGTCTTGCTTGGTCACTAAACCTTGATCGCGCGCCAACTGCTCCGCCGCCGCTAACCCACCCTGCTGATAGGCGATCAAAAATTCCTTGTACGTCGTGCCAAATGCCGGGTCTTGCAAATACTTGGCAAGGTCTGGATACTGCGCCGCTAGATCATCGAACGAAGGCGGCGGTGTGAACACCGGGATCGGCGACAAGGTCGGCGCGGCTTGCGTCATGGCGTACCACAGGCCGCCACCCGCCAGTGCGACGACAACTAGACTCACGATCAGTAAAGCGATCAGCCCGCGGCGCATTTTGAGATTTTGCACCGTCATCACAGCTTTCTGTCGCTCACGCCGGTAAATAGAAAAATGCCAGCGCGAGAATGACATAGACAATCAACAACTGCGCGCCTTCCAGCCAATTCGATTCACCGTCGAGCGAGATGAGCGCGGCGACAGTGACAGCCGCACCCAACGCAGCCAGTTCGAACGGATTGAACACCAAACTCATGGGATTGCCAGCAAACAAACTGATGAATACAAGAAGCGGCGCGACAAACAACGCGACTTGCATACTCGATCCCAGCGCGATGCCGAGCGCAATTTCCATTTTGTTTTTCAGTGCCATTTCCACCGCAACCAGGTGTTCCGCCGCGTTGCCAATGATCGGCACGATAATGACGCCGACGAACAATTCGGTCAAACCATTGGCTTTGATCAGCGGCTCAATCGCGCCCACCAGAATTTCGCTGAGCGCGGCGATGAAGCAGACCGCAACGACGAGGAACGCCAGCGCGCGGCGCAAACTCCAACTGCCATGTTCCGCCGCGGGCGCGCGTGATTCGTGGCTCTCGCGCGGCAGACGAAACGAAAAAATCAAACTCAAGACATAGCCGAGCATGAGCGCAATCGCCACGCCAATACTAAGATATTCCACGCCAAATTGATTGCGCGCGTCAATCGCATGTGCGAAAATTGCCGGGATGACTAAACCGATCACCGCAATCGTCATCATCGTCACGCTGACGGACGCGCCGCGCCGATTAAAACGCTGAAAGCCATGCTTCAAACCGCCTGCCAATACGCTCAAACCCAGGACGAGCAAAAGGTTGCCGATGATCGAACCGGTGATAGACGCTTTGACCACTTCGAGCAAACCGGCGCGGATCGCGACAATCGTGATAATCAGTTCTGCCGCGTTGCCAAACGTCGCATTGAGTAATGCGCCCATGCGCGCGCCCGCGCGTTGCGCCAGCACCTCAGTCGCTTCGCCCAGCACACCCGCCAGCGGCACAATGCCCAGCGCCGCCGCGATAAAAACCAGCGTGGGATCCGCTCCGGCAAATTCAAGCACCACCGCGAGTGGAACAAAAATTAACAGCGCATCCACGAGCCGCGCCGGATCAGCCGAGAGCAGCCGCCCCATCCACCCAAAGAGTTTCATGCCATCTCGCCAAATTTATTTTTTATTTTTGGCATCTTTATCTTGATCAGAGCGCAGTTTGACCAAAATGCCAATCAACGTACCGATCAAACCAATCAGCGCAACAATGATCGCGCCGGAATTATTCAAAAGCGAATCCATAATGCGCGAAGAGACCGGCACCGGCGTCGGCGCGGGCGGCGCTTGCACCAGGATTGTCAACGGGATATTTTGCAGAGTATTAAGTTCAGACGTTGCGCCATTCACGACCGCGAGAAATGAAATTTCGATGGAGAGGTCTTGTTGTCCTAGCGCCTTGGGACTGATCAGCCAGCTCCATTCAACGGTATTGTTCGGCGAGCCAATGTTACGTTGCTGACTTGAGGTCGTCGAACTCACATCGAACTTGAGCGTGCGCAATTCCGCAAACATGACCGGATAGAGTTGCACATTGCCAGCCACGTTCCAAACCGTGCCGGGCAAATCCGGGCTGGTTGCCGGAAGCGCGACGGGCGTGATCGAAGCGATCTGTTTGCTGGGCGAAAGTTTTAGCCGCACCGTTTTGCTTTCGCTCAAGCTCATTTTTTCGGGCGATGAAATTTCAATTTGCCCAACACCCAAGCCTTCGGTGGTAACATTCGCTGTGGTGCTGACCGTACCATCAGTGGTACTGGTTTGCGCGCCGGTGATCTTGACCGATGAGCGCGTGGGCGCAACGGCAGGTGCCGATGGCTGGGGCGGTAGCGTCTGCGGCGCGGCCGGCGAACGCGGCGCGCTCGTCGCCGCTGGCATGGCAGTTGGTGCGGGGGCTACGGTGAGTGGCGCCTGGGTTGGCACTGTGGTTGCCGCTGGCGCGCACGCGGAAAGAATTCCTAATAATAAACCGAGTGCGAGAAATTTGTTCATGATGCCTCCACCAATTCGGTTTGCGTAAACAAATTTTTATTGCAGGGTCAGCGAATCTTTCATCTGATTGAACAACACATCGCCAATGCCGCGCACTTGTTTCAAATCATCCAATTTCTTGAACTCACCGTTCTGCGTGCGATAATCAATGATCCGTTGCGCAATTGAAGGACCAATGCCCGGCAAAGTATCCAGCTCGGCAAGCGTGGCGGTATTGAGATTGATCTTGCCGGTCACCAACCCTTTGGTCGCCGCGGGTGCCGCCGATGTGCCGCTCGCTTTCGATGGCGTGGCCACTGGCACCGGGGTCGCTTCGCCGGCGGCAACCACATAGAGCTGTTCGCCATCATTGAGTTTGCGCGCGAGGTTGAGGTTGCGCGTGTCAGCATTGGCCAGCACATCGCCTGCCAGCGTGAGCGCATCTTGCACGCGGCTACCTTGCGCCAGCGAATAGACCCCTGGCTTGTTCACCGCGCCGCGCACATCTACCAAAATCAGCGCGAGTGTTGCGGAAGGTCGCGGCGTCACCGTCGTAATCGTAAGGGGAACTGGCTCGGCACGCCGCAAAAGATACACCGTGCCGCCGAGGACGATCAAGAACAAGAGCATCATCGCCAAGTATAGGCGATAGCGCGTAAGCAAATCGTTCATTCAACTGCTCCGTTGAAAATTTGCCGAGGTCGCGCAGATTATACCACAAACTCGTGTCAGGTGAGAATTATTTTTGGCCAAATAAAAAAGGCGATCCGATGGATCGCCCAATTGCCCTGCAGAAGTTGGATGCTAGGAATTCTGCGCCGCTTGAAACAACAACACGGTTGCCGCCATCGCCGCATTAAGCGATTCCGCGTCGCCGCGCATCGGAATCGCAACGCGCGCCGTAGCGATCTGTTTAGCGGCATCGCTCGCGCCTTGCGCTTCGCCACCGACGATTAACGCAACCGGGTGCGACCAATCCGCGGTGGCATACGGCACATCACCTTGAGCATCCGCGAGATAGATGCGTGGAATTTCGCGCACCGCGCCTGCGATCTCTTCCCACCGCGACAGTACACGCAAAGGCACGGCAAAATGTGCGCCCATCGCCGCGCGCACCACTTTATCGTTATACGGATCGGCAGTCCCTGGCGCAAACAAGACCACGTCCACGCCAGCGGCGCGCGCCGAGCGCAAAATTGTGCCGATGTTGCCGGGATCGCGCACAGCATCTAGGATCAAGACAAATTGCAATGACCCGGGTAGCGGCAATTCAACGAATGGGACAATGGCGAGAATGCCCGGCGGTGTTTCCGTCGTGGACATTTCGCGCATTACATCCTCGCTCACTTCGAGCGTGTCAGGCGTGGACGGTCGCAACTGCTCCAGCAATGCGTGCGCGCGTTCATCCGTTTCGACGCGCGCAACGTAGAACACCAGAGTTGGAAGTACGCCCGCGCGCATGGCATCCTCAATCAGCCGCACACCTTCGATGACGAATTGCTTGGCGGCGTGGCGCATATGCCGCCGCGCCAACGAACGAACCAATTTGACGTGCGGGTTGGAATGGCTAGTAATCATAATGTTTCATATGCCAATGAATCAACGAGCCAATGTACCAAAGCAAATTTGGCACATTGGCTCATGGGTTCATCTGAAAAATTGTTGATCGTTTACGCTTTTGCGGCGTCAACCAGTTTGCCAAATGCGGCTTGGTCGCGGACGGCGAGATCGGCGAGCATTTTGCGATCCATTTCGATCCCGGCTTTTTTCAAGCCCGCCATCAATTTGCTGTAGGTCAAACCCAGCGGACGCACCGCCGCATTGATGCGGACAATCCACAGGCGGCGAAAATCATCTTTGCGTTTTTTGCGGCCCGCGGTGGCATAGTATTTCGAGTGAAGCAATCCTTCATTCGCGCGGCGGAACAAGAGGTGGCGCGACATCACCTGACCTTTGGTCAGTTTCAATACTTTTTTGTGGCGAGCGTGGGATGTAACGCCACGTTTTACTCTAGGCATGAGAATCCTCTCTGAGGATTTTAGATTCTGGATTTAGAATTTTGGCTGACCAACTGCTGGGTCGGTAAATCAAAATCGTAAATCGTAAATCTTCAATCCAAAATAATTAGCGACCCAGGGTCGGCGCGAGTTGATGAATTTTCTTCGCGCGTTCGTGATTCAGCACTTCAACGCGGCGGTCGAAATCTTGCTTGTTGCGCTTGCTCTTGCGGCGGCGCAAATGCGACTTGCCAACTTTCGAGTGCATCAGTTTGCCCGTCGCCGTGACTTTGAAGCGTTTGGCGGTGGCTTTGTGAGTTTTTAGTTTAGGCACGCGAACCTCTCTGTGATTTCGGTTTATGATTTCAGGCTTGGATTTCCGACTGAACGATCCGGGGCTGGGGTATCAATCATCCATCTGGATTCTGAAATCAGAATGATACAAGAAACAGTCGGGGCTAAACCCCGACTGAGAAAGACTCAGTTTACTTGGGTCGCGGCGGCGCCGCCAGTTCTTCCGGCGAAGGCACCACCACGCGGGTTCCCTTGATCAGCGCCCGCGCACCTTCTACGCCGCCTTTCATGGGTCCGGGCGCGAGCAACATCATAATGCTCTTGCCATCCATCAACGGCGCTTGTTCCACATTCGCCACATCCGCCAATTCCACGGCGACTTTTTCCAGAATTTCGCGCCCGATGGCAATGTGCGTAATTTCGCGTGCGCGGAACAAGACGCGCACGCGAATCTTATTACCCGCCGCAAGAAATTCGCGCACCCGTTTCAACTTGAAACCGGTATGATACCAATTCGTCTTGGGGCGAATTCGCAATTCCTTGATCTCAATCGCCTTCTGCCCTTTTTTGGCTTCGCGCTCTTTTTTCGTGCGCTCGTACATAAACTTGCCAAAATCAATAATACGGCAAACCGGCGGCGTCGCATTAGGCGCGACTTCGACGAGATCAAGATTGCGATCTTGGGCAAGGCGTAATGCTTCAAACGTCGGAATGACACCGACTTGCTTGCCCTCGTTGTCAATGACGCGAACTTCTTTCGTGCGAATCTGTTGGTTAATCCGAAAATTCTCGCTGATAGAAAAACCCCTTTGCTGATAAATACCGGCGGATAAGTGGGGCAAATATAACACAGGATGCGCGGCTAGTCAAATCAAATTTTGAAAAATTCAACCTGCGCGCCCCGCGCGCTAATCTCAACGATGTGCGCCGCGCCGCTCACCCGCATCCGCTTGGCGACCTGTGTAAACGCTTGGGCGATCGGCGCGCCAGCGCCATCCGTGAACGCGATGATGCTGGGACCCGCGCCGCTCAACGCCGCGCCACACGCGCCCGCCTTTTGCGCCGCCGCAAGCATCGCGCTCATGCCACGCACCAATTTCGCGCGATAGGGCTGATGCAAGCGATCGTGCGTGGCGACGGTGAGCCAATCCCAGCGCCGTTGCGTAATCGCGGCGATCCAGAGCGCGGCACGACTCGTATTATAAATCGCGTCCGCGCGTGGGATCCGCGCAGGCAACACACCCCGCGAATGTTTCGTCAAGAGCGCGACGTTCGGCACAAAAACGACAGCGCGCAATTCCGGCGGCACATCGAACCGCGCGGCGATCACGCGCTTGCCTTCTTGCGCCGCGATCACCAAGCCGCCGAGCAACGCGGGCGCAACATTATCGGGATGTCCTTCGATCTGCGTGGCGAGTGTGACCAATTCATCCAGCGAAAATTTTTCGCCGAGCCAAGTGTTCGCCGCGACGAGTCCGCCGACAATTGCGGATGAACTCGAACCCAGCCCGCTTCCAATCGGAATGTCGCACGTCGCGCGAATTTTCAGCGGCGGCAATTTTTCATGCGCGGCGCGAAACACGCGGCGCATGCCATAGACGATCAAGTTGCGTTTGTCGCGCGGCAAATCGCCTGCCGCCGCGCAATCGTATTCAATCTGCAAGCCGCGCGCAATCGGCTCAACCTCGATCGTGTTCCACCAATCGAGCGCGAGACCGAGACAATCAAACCCAGGACCCAGGTTGGCGGATGTAGCAGGAACACGAATCACAAGTTTCATGAAAACTCCGCCGCCAAGACGCAACGGGCGTAAAGAATTACATTTATTTTCTTTGCGCGCTTGGCGTCTTGGTGGTTCACCGTTTTTATAAATCGAGTGTCTTTGACAGCGCGTCCATCGTTGCCGGGATCGCTTGCGGAATGCTCGCTTGCGCGATGGCATTGTCCGGGTCTTTCAACCCATTGCCCGTTAAAATACAAACGATACGCGCGCCTTGCACGCTTTGCGGATTCGCGCGTTTCAATTTCAAAATGCCTGCCACGCCTGCCGCCGATGCGGGTTCGCAGAAGACGCCTTCGCGCTCGGCGAGGAAACGGTACGCCGCAAGAATTTCATCGTCGGTGACGGCTTGTATCAATCCGCCCGATTCATCACGCGCGTTCGTTGCGCCTTTCCAACTCGCGGGATTGCCGATGCGGATCGCCGTCGCAATTGTTTGCGGCGATTCGACGGGCGCGCCGTTCACGATGGGCGCGGCTCCCGCCGCTTGAAAGCCAAACATTTTCGGCGTGTGCGTCGCTTTGCCGAGTTTGCGATATTCGTTAAAACCGCGCCAGTACGCGGTGATGTTGCCCGCGTTGCCAACCGGAAGCGCGAGAATATCCGGCGCATCGCCCAATACATCGACAATTTCAAATGCGCCGGTCTTTTGTCCTTCGATGCGGTACGGATTGATCGAGTTGACGAGCGTGATCGATCCTTGCTCCGCTAATTCGCGCACGAGATTGAGCGCGACATCGAAATTGCCTTCAATGGGCATCACGCGCGCATGATGAATGATTGCCTGGGACAATTTGCCCAACGCAATTTTGCCGGACGGAATGACGACCGCGCAGGTCAGTCCCGCGCGCGCCGCGTATGCCGCCGCGCTGGCGGAGGTGTTGCCGGTGGACGCGCAAATGATCGCGCGCGATCCTTCTTCGACGGCTTTGGCAACCGCGACAACCATGCCGCGATCCTTGAACGATCCCGTCGGATTGCATCCCTCAAGTTTGAGCCACACGTCCGCACCCGTCTCGCGCGAAAGCGCGGGCGCGTGTACGAGCGGCGTGTCGCCTTCGCCGAGCGAAAGCGCGGGCGTGTTTGATGTGACGGGTAGATAATTGCGATAGGTGGTGAGTAGACCCTTCATAGTAAATGAGCCAATTGTCCAATGAACCAATTAACCAATGACCCGATGACCCAATGACCCAATCCATTTACTTGGCTCATTGGCACATTGAATAATTGGCAATTGAGAATTGGCACATTGTCTCATTGATTGCTTCCTTTCATAGTATTTTTGATAATCGTATTGATGATGCGAACGAGTTCGTCGCTTTCCTTGAGCAACAGTTGGATTCCCTCATCGGCAATGAGTTGTGATTCGATAATGATTCTGAGCCAGTAGCGCGTTTCCTGCGCCTCTTTCAGAGCGATGCTTAATTTGTGGACAAAATCTTTTTTGGATTCACCGGCATCGGCTTCTTCGACATTCGCGCCAATGCTGGTGCCGGAACGAATGATTTGTTTTGCGAGTTCAAACCCAGCCGCTGTGCGCGGCAAGCGATTGGACATTTTGACAATCTGCACGCCAAACCGAAACGTCCGGTCTCGAATGTCTTGCCCTCTACCCGACCTGGGAATCATCACTTTCTCCGTTTTGGCTCATTGGACAATTGGAGCATTGGCAATTGATCATTGGCTCATTTAAGATTTAATCAGGCACCCCAAAAGAAAAATGCGCTTGAACCATTTGCCACCTTCGGTCAGTATATTCAAATACCGCCGTGAGACGAAATGGCATCGTCTTGCCATTCGGCAAAACAAACTTGGCGCGGTCTGCGACCCAGCCGATAGAACCCGCGCGATGCGCTTGCGGCTGACTATCGCTCACGGTTAGCCCGCCGCGTGTTTGCCATGCCGCGCTCCACGTTTGCACAATCGCGTCGCCGCCGCTCCACCACTCCGATGGATCCGTGCCGATCACCAACGCGCCAGGATCGCGCGCGATGAGTTGGCTGAGAAATTGCGTGTCGCCGCGCGCCGACGCCGCATAGTATGCTTGCAACAACTGGATGAGTTCAGGGGCAAGTTCCATTCTGATCCTTTCGTCAATCCTTGGCGCGCATTTTATTGGTTCATTGGCACATTGTGCAATCAACTCATTTCTGATATTGCGGATCGACCGGCACTTTCATCGCCGTGGACAGCGCGTTCGTTTCGCTTGCCATACCGATCACCGCGAGCAATTCCTGATATTGCGCTTGCGTCATGCCTTTGGCAAACGCGGACGCGGTGTGCGAATGGATACAGTAATCACAATTATTCGCCACCGAAACCGCGACATAGATCATTTCTTTTGTCAGCGGATCGAGCGCGCCGGGTTGCATCACTTGTTTCAAATCGTCCCAGGTGCGTTTGAGCGTCACGGGCTGATTGGCGAGCGCTTTCCAAAAATTGTTCACGTCCTTGACGTTGCGCGTCCGCATAATGTCATCGAACACCGCGCGCACTTCTGGCGCGGCGTCGGCATACTCGATCAGTGAAACGGTTGCCATTGTTTCCTCCGGTTGGAATTTTCGCTATACGCTTTACGAGTTTCGCAAACGAATTTCCAATTTGAAATCATAAATCATGAATTCTCTCACGCGTCCACCGGCTTGTGCGGCTCGCCCTTGCCCACCGTGTCGCCCAGCAAAACGGATTTTTGATACGCCGCCCATACCGCTTTCGATAACACCGTGCGGAGCGAACCCTTTTCCATTTGATAGATCGCTTCGGCGGAGGTGCCGCCCGGCGATGTAACCATGTTTCGCAATTCGGCTGGGTGCTTGCCAGTTTTCTCCGCATACAACACCGAACCGCGCATCGTTTCGATCACCAGGTCGTGCGCTTGCTCGCGCGAAAAACCCAAATGCACCGCCGCGTCAATCAACGCTTCCAGCACGAGAAAGGTGTATGTCGGTCCCGTGCCGCTGACCGCCGTTGCCATATCGAGATATTTTTCTTCGTCCACAAACATTTCTTTGCCGAGCGATTCAAACACCGTCCGCGCTTGTTCCCGTTGCGCCGCGCTCACCTGCGGCGTCGCCGTCCACACCGTCATCCCCGCGCCAATTTGCGCGGGCGTGTTCGGCATGGCGCGCACGATGGCAGGGTGTCCCAGTCCTGCGCTCAACGTCGCGATGCGGCCGCCCGCGATGATCGAAACAACCAGTTGCTCATCATGTAATTGGCCGCGCAGTTCCGGCAGAACGCGCGTCAACACTTGCGGCTTGATCGAAAAGACGACGACCTCGCCCGCGCGCAACGCTTCGCGATTATCCGCCGTTGTGCGAATATGGTAATGCGCCTCTATCTCCGCGCGGCGCTTCTCACGCGGCTCGCTGACGATGATACTTGACGGCGCAACCGTTTGGCGATTGAGCAAACCCTGGATCATTGCTTCGCCCATCACGCCGCCGCCAATAAATGAAATTGTGTTGAGCATCACTCTCCTTGAAAATACGCCGGAGGACGAACGCAAGTCAAAAATTCTTTCTGGCTTGCGGCGTTCGTCCTCCGACCTAATAGGCTACCACACTATGCCGCTGGAGACCACCGCGTAATCTTCCGGCGCGCGAAACACAACGCGAAAAATTTGCTCGACCTCGCGCGCAAGCGCAGTCGCCTCGCCAGTGAAATCTTTGTGCGGATTCGCTTGATGGTGCGGCGATGGAATATCGTAACCAAGCGCGCGCAACGCCGCCACTTGCTCCAGGTCGAGCGAGTGCGTGTTCCAACCTTCAGAACGATTGCTGACCTCGCACAGCAACGGCTCGCCAGGGCTGGCATGACTAAATTGCGCGAACGTATCTTCGTCGTGCGCGAGATTAAAAATCACCATCGCATCGTGTTCGTTCATCAACGCCGCAAGGTCACGCGTGAAAAGGATCAGACGATCGGCTGGAGTCATGCTTCACCTCTTAAAACAAAGAACGAAGGACCGGCGACTGAATCGCCTTGTCCTTCGTCCGCTCGTGTTATTTCAATTCTAACGATCGCTCGCCGATCAACTTGTTCGTCAGCGTCACAAACGCATCGAGCGGCATTGCTTTCAGGTCTTCCCCCGTGCGCAAGCGCACCGCCACCGCGTTCGCCTCTGCTTCCTTGTCGCCGACGACGAGAATGTACGGAATCTTTTGCATTTGCGCGTCGCGGATTTTGGCGTTCATGCGATCCGCGCGATCATCAATCTTGACGCGCCGTCCCTGCGCTTGGAGTTGCGCCGCCACTTGGCGCGCATAGCCCACGTGACGATCCGCAATCGGCACAAGCATCACCTGGACCGGCGCGAGCCACGCCGGGAACGCGCCCGCAAAGTGTTCGA
>JBBIUF010000027.1:0-42002 GCA_037440365.1 Chloroflexota bacterium | reverse complement strand
TCGGTGCAGGCGCGCTCGTCGGTTGCGCGGCGGATGCCGCCGTCGGCGCGGGCGCGCTCGTCGGTTGCGCGGCAGGCGCGCTCGTCGGCGCGGGCGCCGGCGTCGCGGCGGGCGCGCACGCAACGGCTAGCGCAAACAGCGCAATGAGCGCAATGAACAACAAAACCTTTTTCATTCTACTTCTCCTCTTTGAAAATGTGAACCGAATTCGTATGCGTCGGAAATGATAAAAATAATTCTTTCGCATCACCTCCTTGACTGACCACAGTGTTCAGGCGCAACACCGCGCGTGGTTCATCCAAGGATTATGATACTCCAAAGTATTCGTTTAAGCAAGTTGCAAAATTTTTGTTTTTTGAACCTGGGTTTTCGATTGTTATTTTTTTGCCGTTGCTCATTTTTATTTCTTGTGCTACAATCTTGCGCTGATTCAAAGCCAATTTCTAAAATCCAAACCCGAAATTCCGAAAACCACATGTCACAAGACAAACTTGTTATTCGCGGCGCACGCGAACACAATCTCAAAAACATCAATCTCGAAATCCCCCGCGATCAGTTCGTAGTGATCACGGGCTTGTCCGGCTCCGGCAAATCGTCGCTGGCGTTCGATACGATTTACGCCGAAGGTCAGCGCCGCTACGTCGAATCGCTGTCGGCATATGCGCGGCAATTCCTCGGTCAGATGGAAAAACCGGATGTCGATCAGATTGAAGGACTATCGCCCGCGATCTCGATTGACCAAAAAGGTGTCAGTCACAATCCGCGCTCGACCGTCGGCACAGTCACCGAAATTTACGATCACTTGCGCTTGTTATTTGCACGCGTCGGGCAACCGCATTGCCCCAAGTGCGGGCGTCTGATCGAACAACAAAGCGTCGAACAAATTGTTGATGCAGTGAAAAACTTGCCCGAAGGTTCGCGCATCATGGTCCTTGCGCCGTTGATCAAAGAGCGCAAAGGTGAGCACAAGAAAATCTTCGACGATGTGCGCAAAGCGGGTTACGTGCGTGTGCGTGTCAACGGCGAAATCCTAGATGTGAACGAAGACATCCAACTCGACCGCTACAAGCAACACACAATTGATGCCGTCGTGGATCGACTGGTGATCAAACACGCCAACGATGGTGACAAAGCGCGGATTGCCGATTCGGTTGAGACTGCGCTCAAACTCGGCAATGGCGTGGTCATCATTGCCACACCAACGGAAGACCTGATGTTTTCGGAACACTTTTCGTGTCCCGTGGACAACATTTCAATCGGCGAAATTGAGCCGCGCACCTTTTCGTTTAACACCCCGCACGGCGCATGTCCTGCCTGCACCGGTCTCGGCACGCAAATGGAACTTGATCCTGATTTGATCATTCCAAACCGCGAGCAATCGTTGAACGATGGCGCGATTCGCGCAAACGGAATTGACAGCGGCGGCGACACGTACTTTGCCAAGTTGATGGAAGCCGTCGCACGCAAATACAATTTTTCGATGGACACCCCGGTGAATGAATTGGCGCGCGAAGATGTTGATCGCATTCTTTATGGTACCGGTAGTGACACGATTCGCGTCAAGTACGAAAACCAATTTGGGCGAATGCGCGAATACGAAACGACGTATGAAGGCGTGATCCCCAATCAAATGCGCCGCTACAAAGAAACGGATTCAGATTACATCCGCCAAGAAATCGAACAGTATATGACCTCGCGTCCGTGCCCAGTGTGTCGCGGACAACGCCTGAAATCGGAAGCGCTCGCCGTTACGATTGCGGACAAGAACATTGTCCAGGTTACCGCCATGTCGGTCGTTGAGGCATTGACGTTTGCCAACAACTTGACCAATCTTTTTTCCGCAAAACAAAAAACGATTGCGCACCAAATTCTCAAAGAGATTCGGGCGCGGCTCGGTTTTCTCGTCAATGTTGGACTCGATTACCTCACACTCGACCGGAGCGCGGCATCGTTGAGCGGCGGCGAAGCGCAACGGATTCGGCTTGCCACGCAAATCGGATCGCAACTGATGGGCGTGCTGTATATTCTCGACGAGCCGTCCATTGGCTTGCACCCGCGCGATAATGCGCGCCTCATCGAAACGCTCTTGCGTTTGCGCGATCTGGGCAATACCGTGTTGGTGGTCGAACACGACGAAGAAACGATGCGCGCCGCCGATTTTATCGTTGACCTGGGACCGGGCGCGGGTGAGCATGGCGGGCAGATCGTGTGCGCCGGCACACCCGCGCAAGTGATGGCGTGTCCCGATTCGATCACCGGTGCGTTTCTCAAAGGCACGCGCGTGATAGCCACGCCGAAACAACGCCGCGCGGGCAACGGCAAAGCGCTGACGATTAAAGGCGCGGCGGAAAACAATCTCAAAACCGTTGATGTTAAAATTCCGCTCGGCAAATTTGTGTGTATCACCGGCGTGAGCGGCTCGGGCAAGTCATCGCTCATTGTGGATATTACCGCAAACTCGCGCAGGTTTTCTACAACTCGAAAGAAAAACCAGGCAAATATGCGTCAATTACCGGCACCGATAATCTCGACAAGGTGATTGATATTGATCAATCGCCGATTGGCCGCACACCGCGTTCCAACCCAGCCACGTACGTTGGCTTGTTCACCGACATTCGCGATCTGTTTGCGACTACGAACGAAGCGAAAATTCGCGGTTATAAAGCTGGGCGTTTTTCGTTCAATGTCAAAGGCGGACGATGCGAAGCATGCCAAGGCGATGGCATTATCAAAATCGAAATGCAATTTTTGTCGGATGTGTATGTGCCGTGCGAAATTTGCCATGGCAAACGCTACAATCGTGAAGCGCTGGAAATTTTGTACAAGGGCAAGAACATTTCGGATGTATTGGATATGACGGTTGAAGAAGCACTTGGTTTTTTCCAAAACATTCCGCGCATCTATGGCAAACTGGAAACACTCCGCGATGTGGGTTTGGGCTATGTCCACCTGGGACAACCAGCGACCACACTTTCTGGCGGTGAGGCGCAACGCATCAAACTTTCTAAAGAGCTGTCGCGCCGCGCAACCGGGCGCACGATGTACATCCTGGATGAGCCGACCGTGGGTTTGCACGCGGCGGATGTTGAGAAACTGCTCGAAGTGTTGAATCGGCTCGCGGATACAGGCAATACCGTCGTCGTCATTGAACACAATCTGGATGTCATGAAAACAGCAGACTGGATCATTGATCTGGGACCGGAAGGCGGTGACAAGGGTGGGCGGATTATTGCCGAAGGAACGCCAGAAGCAATTGCGGCAATCAGTCATTCGTATACTGGACAATTTTTGAAAAACATTGTGCGTCCAGGCGGCGATGAACCTGGGCAATAGTTCGGCGCCAAACAACAAGGGAGCATACCCAACAATCGAACACACTATCCGATCACGATCCCAACTGGCGCGGGTTACCCCGCGCCAGTTGGCATACCGCGCATCGCGCGCTCTATCACCAGCAACCTCACCGCGCCAATGGCCCAACCAGGAGGAACGCCAAGTCACGGCAAACGTTGCCGGCTTGTGTGCCATCACACGCGCAAGAAAGAACGCCCATGCGTACTGGGCGTTCGATTAGCGCGTCGCTTTGACCCCGCCTTTCGATTGGGCGCGCTTGACTTCCGCAAGCACCAGTTTCTCTTCGAGCATGGTTGTATCGCCCGGCGTCTCCTGCACCATAATGCCGTGCGCCGCGCCCCATTGCACCGCCGTCGCCAGGTCTTTGCCCTTGAGCAACGCCGCTAGCACGCCGGACGCAAACGAATCGCCGCCGCCGGTACGGTCGGCAATCGGCACATCCGTCCGTAGCGCCGCCTCATACAATTTGTCCTCGGCAGGATCGTACAGCACCGCGCCCCAGCTCACCATGTCCGCGTTCGTTGCGCCGCGCCATTGTGTGCCAATGAGACTCAGGTTTGGATAATCCTTGGCAACCTGGCGCACGGTTTCTTGATACGCCACCACCCATTCCGCGTACGGCGCGGTGCCGGCAACTGGGGTCGTATAGCCCAGCGCGTCATTCAAGTCACTATCGTTGCCAACCAGAAATCCCAGGAGTGGCGTGATCTTGCGATTGATCTCACGCGCGCGTTCTTTGCTTGGTTCCACCTTGGAACGATAGTTCAAATCAGCGGCAACAAACGTGCCGTGCTGGTTTGCTTTTTGAATTGCTTGCAATGCCAGGTCGGATGACGTTGGCGAAATCAGCGTATAAATGCCGCCGGTGCTAAACACGCGCACACCTTCCTGACCAAACAGCCCGTCCCAGTCCACATCGCCTTCGCACAGTTCACGCACGGGTGTATGCGCGCGATAGTACAAGGTATCGGATGGGATTACGCCTTTGCCGATGAACGTAAAATTGATACCGTTCATCAACGTCCCTTTTTGATCCGTCGAAAAATGCGTGCCATCGTTTTTGGTGTTGAACCAGATGATCTTGCTCGTGTCCACATTCGATTCGCGTAATTGATTGCGAATGTTCTTGCCAATATCATCGTCCACGAGCGCGGTAATGATCGCCGCACGCAACCCAAACGTGTACGCTAGCCCGCACGCGACGTTTGTTTCGCCACCGCCCTGAAAGAGGCGCATCGCACGCGCGCGGGCAGTCGGCACATCGAATGGATCAAAGCGCAACATCACTTCGCCCAGCGCCACCGCGTCATAGCGGCAACTGTCTGCAGATTTGATTTGTTTGTAATTCACTACATTTGCCATTTTATTGATCCTTGCAGTTCGCGATTTTATTTCTCCGCTCGCACGTTACGAATCCACCCTAACACCTCTGCAGTCTTGGCTGTCATCGCATCGTAATTGCTTGCCGCAATCCATTCTTTTTTGAGCAAATTTGAGCCAATGCCCGCGGCAGTGATCCCAGCTTTGAACCACGCCACGATGCTTTCCTGAGTTGTTTCGACGCCACCGGTTGGCATGATGCGCGTCCAGGGAGTGGGTCCCAAAATCGCCTTGACGAAATTTGGGCCGCCTACAGAATCGCCCGGAAAAATCTTGACGATTTCGACGCCCAGTTCTTCAGCTTGCGAAATTTCCGACGCCGAGCCACAGCCAGGGCTATATGCGATCTTGCGGCGATTGCACAACCGCGCAACCTCCGGGTTCAGCACCGGACCGACGACAAAGTTTGCGCCACTGGCGATATATAGCGCGGCGGTCGGCGCGTCCACGATCGAGCCGACTCCCAGGATGATGTGGGGGTTTGCTTGGGCCAGGTACTGCGCGAGCGCTTGAAAAACCCAGGGCGCAAAGTCGCCGCGATTCGTAAACTCGAAAACCGTCGCGCCACCCGCCGCAACCGCTTCAACCACTTTTTTCGAAATTTCCAAATCGTTGTGATAAAATACTGGGACGAGTCCGGTTTCTACAATTGTGTTGAGTACTTGCAACCGAGTAAAGCGTGCCATTATGAGTTTATCCTTTTCTTCCAAGGTTGAGATTACCGCGCCAGCCACCCGCCATCCACCGGCACAATCGCGCCTTGCATGTAATCCGACGCGGACGATGCCAGGAACACGACGACGCCCTGCAAATCTTCGGGCGTGCCCCAGCGTCCTGCGGGAATGCGTTCGAGAATCGTCTGGGTGCGTTGCGCGTCAGCGCGAATCGGCGCGGTGTTCTCCGTGGCCATATAACCCGGCGCAATCGCGTTGACGTGGACATTGTATTTTGCCCATTCATTCGCCAACGCTTTGGTGATTCCAGCCACGCCGCTCTTTGCCGCCGCGTACGACGGAACGATCAAGCCACCTTGGAATGACAACATCGAGGCGACGTTGATAATTTTTCCGCCGCCTTGTTTCACCATCACCCGCGCCGCCGCTTGCGCAAAGAAAAAAACTGAACGCAGATTAATTTGAATCACGTCGTCCCAGTCTTTTTCGCTGAACTCGAGCGCAGGCGCGCGCCGAATGATGCCCGCATTGTTGACCAAAATATCCAGCCGTCCCAGTTGCGTGACAATGTCGCCGACAATTTGGTTCAAGTCTTCCACCGTGGCATCGCGCAAGTTGCATTGAATCGGCATAAAGCGCCGGCCTAGCGCCGCGATGGACTTGGCAGTTTCAGTCACATCGCCCACATCGAGCGCGGCAATATCCGCCCCAGCTTCCGCCAGCGCAATTGCATATCCTTGCCCCAAGCCCTGCCTTGCGCCCGTAACCAGCGCAACCTTGCCGTCCAGTTTGAATTGATCAAGAATCATTTTGTTTCTCCGAATAGGATGAGGGATAAAGCCCATAAAGCTTTTTCATCCTTCTCCTTTACTTTATATTTTAATGTCCCAAGGCTTTCAACATCGGTACGGTGCGCCCAACCCACGCGAGAGCTGGATCATCCACCGTAGCTTGGATGCGATGATTGCCCGCGAGCGCCCACAAATAATAGGTTGTGTATCCCGGCGCGCTGACGACCGTGTGAAAACCTTTCGGTGCCATCAAAATCGAATTGTCGCGCACGATAAAGCCGGTATCCAACTCGTCGTTGTAATAGCGCGCAATACCGAATCCATCGGCGGGGCTGACTTTGAAGAAATACATTTCTTCATGGAATGCTTCGCGCGGCAAATCCTCGTTCTCGTGGCGATGCGGCGGGAAGGTGCTCCAGTTGCCGGAGGGCGTAAATGTTTCGCCAACAATCAGGCGTTGCGCCGGCAAATCCGGTTGGCTGGCAAGCGTGAGAATCTGATGATAGTTGCGCGAAAAATTTGCCGCGCCCCATACGCCCGCCGCAACGCGATCGGGCGCAATCACATACGGCGCGGTTTTCAATTCGCTAGGCGCGCTGTACAATGCAATTTCCAACGCGCCGCGCGCAGTGATTTTGAAATCAGACTGGCATGGGATGTAGACCGAGTGCGGCTTGCCGGAAAATACATTGGGTCGTCCACCAACATTTTCAAAGGTCTTGTCGCCGACGACGAACGTGCCTTTGCCGCCAAGAATCACAGCGATGAATTCGCGGTTGCCGCTCGTGCTGACGTACTCTTTGCCATCGGCAAGCACCAACAGATTGAAATCCAACAGCTGGCATGGATTCGATGGTAACTGATTTGCGCCTTGTGCATTGGGAACACGTTCAAAGTATGACATGACATCCTCCTCAAGAATTTTCTGCGATCACTGGGTTTATCAATTCGCCAATTTTTTCGATCTGCACCCGCACCACATCGCCGGGTTGCATCAACACAGGCGGTTTGCGCGATGTGCCGGTGCCGCCAGGTGTGCCAGTTGAAATCACGTCGCCAGGTTCAAGCGTCATTGCCTGGGTGAGGTATTCAATCAACACTGGAATCGAAAAGATCAAATGCCGCGTGTTCGAATGTTGCATCTCTTGCCCGTTCAAGGTAAGTGAAAGTTCAAGATTACCGGGGTCCGAAATTTCAGCGGCAGTGACAAGCGCAGGACCCATCGGACCAAACGTGTCGAAATTTTTGCCGTGCGTCCACTGGCTCGTGCGATTTTGATAATCGCGCGCGGTCACGTCGTTAAAAATCGTATAGCCAGCCACACAATCCAACGCATCAGCTTGAGACACATAGCGCGCGCGTTTGCCAATGACAACCGCGAGTTCGCCTTCGTAATCCATTTGGATTTTAACGCGCGGATACACAATCGGCTGATTGGGTCCGATGATCACATTGGAGAATTTGGCAAAGAAGGTTGGAAATTCTGGCAACGCCGCATCGGACTTGCCGCTATGATCATGATAGTTGTGCCCAACCGCAATCAATTTGCCGGGGCGCGGCACCGGGGCAAGTAATGTCGCTTGCGTCTGCGGCAACAGAAATTGTGGATGCGCCGCCGCTACGGCGCTTTGCGCCAATGCCATCGCGGGATCGCCCGCGCGCAAAAATTCAACCATGTCAGCGGGCAGTCCCGGTTGTGCACGATTCAAATCCAAGATAAAATTTTCTGCGCCGCGCGACACCCATGCGCCAATGCGAGTCTTGCCCTGATTGGTAAAAGTTACTAGTTTCATAGTGTTTCCTCAAAAAGAATTTCGTGTATAATCGAATGCGCGCGATAAATCTCGATTCATGGAGTTACAATGTCAGAGGAAATTCGCATTCAACCTGAAAAACTTGTTGCGGTCATTGAGCAAACGCTTGCCAGCGTGGGCGTCCCCGCGCCGATTTGCGCGATTGAAGCCGAGGTGATGGCAGAAGCTGATTGGCTTGGCGTGCCCTCGCACGGCGTTCGCACGCTACCGTTGATTGTGCGCGGCATTCGTGAAGGCCGCGCCACCGCCAATCCGCAAATCACAACAATTCGCGAACGCGCCGCCACGTGTGTTCTTGACGGCGACAATGGCCCCGGACGCTATGTGTCCGTCACCGCCATGCACCACGCCATTGAACGCGCGAAACAATTTGGGATTGGCGCGTGTCTTGCCACGCGCGTCACACATTGGGGGCGCGCCCATGCGTATGCGTATCGCGCCGCGCAAGCTGGGTGCGTTGGCATTTGCACCACCAACGCAATTCCGAATATGCTTGCCTGGGATTCAACCCAGCCCTTGCTTGGCAACAATCCGCTCGCAATTGCGGTGCCGCGCGGCGCACATCAAGACCCCGTGGTCCTCGATATGGCGATGAGCCAAGCCGCGGTGGGCAAGGTCGGCACATTTTTACGCGAGGGCAAGCCAGTGCCCGCGAACTGGGGTCTGGATGCCAATGGCAAGCCCACCAATGATCCCGCGGCGATTTTAGCAAGCCACAAATTGTTGCCGTTCGGCGAACACAAAGGCACTGGATTGGCGTTTATGATGGAACTCTTGACCGGCGCGCTAGCGGGCGGATTCTTTTCCTACCAAGTAAATCAAAACGATCCGACCGGGCTCGATCCGAATAGCTCGAAAATTTTTATCGCGCTCGACGTACAAGCGTTTGTCGCGCCCGAACGACTCGCGCAACGGATTGATGATTTGCTCGCGTATCTCCACGCCGCCGAACCAGGTTTAACAATTACATATCCCGGCGAACGAGGCTGGGAAACCCGCGAACGCTATCGAATCGAAGGTATTCCAATTCACCCTGACATTGTTGAGCAACTCGAGGCGATTGGCGTTACACTGTAAATCGCGTTGGGGTAAATTCCGAAACGTGATCCCGATTTTGCGGATCACGTTTTATTATTTCCATCGCGCCAGCAACCGACGTGGCACGTCCGCTGAATGTGAGCGCGAGCGCGAGCAAACCCAGCAACGTGTCTTCCGCGGATGGCGCGATGCGGTAGTCACTCGCCAAGCGCGCGCAAATCAACTGGCGCAAACGTTCTATTTTTTGCGCCAGTCCGCCGGAAAATACAATTCGATTCCACGCGCGCTCCGGCGAGAGACGCTGCGCACACGCCCAATAATTATCCGCCATATTTTCAAACGCCGAGCGAAACAAATGTCCGATGGTAAGATTGTCTTCGCAAATATTTTCAATCGCGCCCTGATCGCCGCACGCGCCCGCAAAGAATGCGAGGTTCACTCGCAAATTAGTTTCACCGACGCTTTCGACCGCGCGAATAATGTAATCCCAGGACTCGGTTTCGATTTTTTCGGCGCACGAAATTTCGGTCAACAAATGAATGAGAGCGGTGAGTGATCGTCCCGCCGGAATGTGAGTGATAATGTTCAGAAACTGGTTATCGAAAAACGGGCGGGTCTGATAATCGCCGAACACCAAACGCGGGCTGAGCAACGCTACTTGCGAACCCGTTGAGATGTTGATCGCAAGTTCATGGTCTTGCAAAAGCGCGCCAACCAACGCACAGGGCTGGTCGCCGACCGGCGTGTAACACGGAACCCGCGTGCCATTCAGTTCGATCCACCCAACGATCTCACCGGTGCGTTGCAATGCCGGAAAGCGCAAACAATTCAGACCCAGTTTGGCGATCACGGCATCGTGCCAGGCAAGCGTTTCGAGGTTGAGCAAGCCATGCACCGATGCATTCGTCGGCTCGATGGTTGGCATCGTCACACCCAAATTCGCGATCACAAAATCCGAAAGCGATGCGGGGATCGATCCAGCGCGTAATTGGTTTTGCTCCGCGAGCCAAAACAATGTGCCAACCGGCAAACTTGCGCGCAGTTCACTCCCCATTTGCCGACGTTCCGCTGGCGTAATGCGTTGCTGAATTGCATCAAAATATGTTCCGCCGACTGGATGTGGCGTGAGTGCGCGCTGATCCCGCCACGAAATATAATTTGAATACGGCTGACCTTGCTCATCCGTCAGCACTAGCCCCTGCATTTGCCCGCACATCACAATGCCCGCACAATCGGGCGCGTACGGCGCGAGCGCGGTAATCAGCGCGCGGGTCGCCGTAAGGATCGCGCGCGGATCAACTTCACAGAACAAGGGCGGCAAATGCGGAATCGGATCGGGAAACGCAATACGCTGAATCTGACTGATGCCTAACGTGTCTAGATCGATCACGGCGCCTTTAATGAATGTTGTGCCGAGATCGAGGGCAAGAAATTTCATTTCACTAATTTCAATCCCGCGCTCGCACCCCCAATCAGGAACTTGGCATCTGATCCCATCGGGATAAAGATGAATCCCTGGGCAACCCGTTTCGGCGCCGACTCGGGACCTGCGCCGCCAGTATCAATCCCGGGAATCTTGCCCGTGTTGCGGCACGCTTGCACAATTCTTTCGAGCGCGCGCGCGTGGTCGTCATGTGTGGCAGTATCACGCGGATGAAAGCCCATCGAAAGAGCCAGGTCAGCCGGACCTGTCATGCACCCATCAATCCCCGGCACCGCCATGATCGCTTCGACATTTTCGACTGCCTGCGCGCTTTCAATTTGCACCGCCACGAACAATTGATCGTTGATCCAATCGGAATAATCATCGCCATACGCGGCGGCGCGTCCCCAACCGAATGACCGCTCGCCGATTGGCGGATAGCGGCACGCTTGCGCAAATGCGTGCGCTTGCTCCACGGTGTCAATCATCGGCGCGATAATGCCCATCACGCCAGCATCTAGCCAGCGCGCGACCTCTGAATAGGTGTTATGGATCACGCGCGCAAATGGCATTGCGGAGCCAGCACACACCGCCGCAATCCCTTGCACCATAGATTCCTGTCCCCAGGAACCGTGTTGACCATCCAACATCACAAAGTCAACGCCGCTGTGGCTGAGAAATTCGGCGGCGACCGGTGAACCCAGTTTCGCCGAGTACCCAAAGGTAGGTTCGCCGCGCAACATTTTTTGTTTAGCTGTGTTGAGTTTCATACTTTATTGACCAAGGACGAAAGATCAAGGACGAAAGCCAGACAGTTTTTATTCCGTCCTCCGTCGTTTGTCTTTCGTTAGTTTTATTTTTGCACCACTCCGCGTAACGTAATCTCATTGGCGCGATGACACGCGGCGAAATGTTTCGGCGTGATCTCGTCGAGCATCGGAGTTTTCTCTTTACAAATATCGATTGCATACCGACAACGCGGATGAAAGTAACAACCGCTCGGCGGATTCGCCGGGTCGGCGACCTCACCTTGCAAAACGATGCGCTCGGAACGCAGACGCGGGTCGGGCTTGGGGACCGCCGACATTAACGCTTCAGTGTATGGATGGCGCGGCGCATGAAACAATTCGTCCGTTGGCGACATTTCGACGATGCGCCCAACATACATCACGGCAACGCGCTCGCTAATGTGCTTGACAACACTGAGATCGTGCGCGACGAACAAGTACGTTAGCCCCAGCTTCTCCTGCAATTCGAGCATGAGATTCAAAATTTGCGCTTGCACCGATACATCGAGCGCAGAGACAGGTTCATCCGCGACAACGAGGCGCGGGTTCAACGCAAGCGCGCGCGCAATGCCGATGCGTTGGCGCTGGCCGCCGCTGAACGCATGCGGATAGCGGCGCATATATTCTGGGCGCAAGCCAACCAGCCGGAGCAATTCCTCAACGCGCTCGGTGCGCTTGTGCGCGTCTTTTTCGCCGTGAACAAGCAGTGGCTCGCCCACAATATCGAGCAAGGTCATGCGCGGATTGAGCGACGAGAACGGGTCTTGGAAAATCATTTGCATCTGGCGGCGCAACGGTTGCAATTGCGATTTTGGCAGAGAAGCCACATCCATTACGTTGCCGTCTTCCGCGCGAAAATGCACCTGACCGGAAGTCGGATCAAGCGCGCGCAAGATGCACCGCGATGTTGTCGTCTTGCCACAACCGGATTCTCCGACGAGCGAAAGCGTTTCGCCCTGGTTGATATAAAACGTCACGTCATCCACCGCGCGCACATTGCCGACGACTTGTTGCAGAATACCGCGTCGAATCGGAAAAAATTTGCGCAGGTTTTTGACATCGAGTAGAACCGATTTATCTGTCACGGATCTAGGCCTCACCAAATTTGACGAATAACACAGGAGCACTTGGCGGCTAAGTGATTACTAACTTGCGTCTTTTGCCGCACGGAGTGATCCTCCGTCGTACAAAAAGCAACTCACCTTTTGTTGATCGTTCACCGCAATCAACATCGGTTCTTTTGCGTCGCACGTGCCTGGCATATAACGATCGCAACGCGGATAGAACGGACAGCCCGATGGTCGATTGTACGGATGCGGAATCGAGCCGCTAATCGTCGGTAGTTTCACGCGCGGCGCAGAATCAATGCTAGGAATGGATTGCAACAACGCTTTGGTGTACGGATGCTTGGGATTGTGGAAAATGTCGTCCACGGGACCCTGTTCGACGACGCGCCCCAGGTACATCACGGCGACATCGTCTGCCATTTCCGCGATCACACCCAAGTTGTGCGTGATGAGCATAATCGCCATGCCGCGCTGTTTTTGTAAATCGCGCAATAGATCGAGAATCTGCGCTTGCGTCGTCACATCGAGCGCGGTCGTCGGCTCGTCGGCGATGAGGAGACGCGGATCGCATGAGAGCGCAACGGCGATCATCGCCCGCTGACGCAAGCCGCCACTCAATTCGAATGCGTACTCGTCAATGCGCCGCTCAGGTTTCGGAATGCCAACACTCCGCAATGCTTCGATGCCACGCTGGCGCGCTTCTTTTTTACCGACCGCGCAGTGCAAACGAATCACCTCGATGAGTTGATTGCCGATGGTATGCACCGGGCTGAACGAGGTCATTGGTTCTTGAAACACCAAGCCAATTTCCGCGCCGCGAATCGCACGAATCTCTTCGCCATCGGGATGCAACTGCGTGAGTTCGACTCGAGTGCCATCTGCGCGCGTCAGCGTGATCGTGCCTTCGGCAATGCGTCCCGGCTGATCGACGATGCGGAGAATTGATTGCGCGGTCACGCTTTTGCCGCACCCGCTCTCGCCGACAATGCCGAGCGTTTTGCCGGGGTACACGTCGAACGTTGCGCCGTCCACTGCCTTGACGACACCTTCGTCCTGGAAAAAATAAGTTTTGAGATTACGGACTGAAAGAAGTGGTTGAGTCATTAGTCATCTAGTCCAATAGTCTTGTAGCCACGTGGTCGGCTAGTCAGCGACTAGGTGACCACGTGGCTAGAAGACTATCTGACAAATTTATCCGTACGGATCCGCCGCATCGCGCAGGCCATCGCCCATGAAATTGAACGCGAGCACGGCGATGGTCACTGGAATAGCGGGATACAATAACCAGGGTGAGATGGCAAGCGCCTGGATATTCTGCGCGTCTTGCAACAACACGCCCCAACTGATCGCGGGCGGACGCAAGCCCAAGCCTAGGAAACTGAGCGAGGTCTCGCTGATAATCATCGCGGGAATCGCGAGCGTCGTCGCGGCGATAATGTGGCTGATGAACGACGGCACCATGTGGCGAAAGATGATGCGCGCTTTGCTACAACCGAGCAGTTCCGCCGCCATCACGAAATCATCCTGGCGCAGAGAAAGGAAACGTCCGCGCACTACACGCGCCAGTTCGGTCCAGCCGATCAGCGAAATGATAATCGTGATCGCAAAGTACACTTGGGTGATATTCCAATTACTCGGCAGAGCGGCGGCGAGACCCATCCACAATGGAATCGTGGGAATCGAACGCAGAATTTCGATAATGCGCTGAATGACCGTGTCCCAGATGCCGCCAAAATAACCAGAAATCCCTCCGAGCGTAACGCCCAGCAAGAGACTAAGCGCCACGCTAGCCAAGCCAATGACCAACGAGGTCTGTGTGGCGTACATCAGACGCGACCAGAGATCGCGTCCTTGCACGTCAGTCCCTAACACAAACAAAGTCTCTTCCGCTTTTGCGCCTTCAACGGCAAGCAGATGAATATCGCTCGGAATGAATCCAAATAGCTTGTATGAAAAACCATGCCCGAAAAAGATTACCGGAACCTTGGTCGTCGTATCGGGAACATAGACACGCTTGAACGTTTGAGGATCGCGCGTGCCTTTGAGCGGGTTGACGTAGGGCTTGAACTCGCCGTTGTCAAACCAATGGATCGGCTGGGGTGACAAAAGTGAACGCTGAGCTTCCGAGGCGTTCGGGTCTACATAGGCCAAGAAATCCGCGCTAACCGCCGCGAGGTAAAAGATGATCAGGGTAAATGTGCCGATCATCGCGAGTTGGTGCTTGCGGAAGCGCCACCACATCAACTGCCATTGCGTTGCAACGGCGATTTTTTCTTCGGCGATAGCGGTCGTCGCAGGTGCTTGCGCTGTGATCGGTTCTGGCATCACTGCCTCCCCAATCGAATGCGCGGATCGACCCACATCAGGAGCAAATCGGAAATAAATGTGCCGACGACCGTCATCACTCCCAGCATCAGCACGATCGCACCCGCCAAGAACATGTCTTGAGCGATCAAGGCTTGAAGCAAAAGTGGACCGACCGTTGGCAGACTCAACACCATCGACACGATGATAGTGCCCGAGACCGCCTGGGGCAACAAGTAGCCGAGAACACTGACAAACGGATTGAGCGCAACCCGCACCGGATATTTCATAATCACGCGCGTCTCCGATAGACCACGCGCGCGCGCGGTCATCACATAGGGCTTGCGCAATTCGTCAAGCAGGTTGGAGCGCATAATGCGAATCATCTGCGCGGTGCCGGAGATGCCAATGACGATGGCTGGAATCGGCAAGTGCTTGAGGAGATCCCAGACCTTTGCCGCACTCCACGGTGCTTCTGCATAGTCGGGCGAGAACAGTCCACCGGGGCTTGCGCCAAAATAGACAAAGCCCACGTACATCACAACCAGCGCAAGCAAAAAGCCCGGAATCGCCAAACCAATAAATCCGATAAAAGTAAAAATATAGTCGGGTATGGAATAACGCTTGACCGCGGAATAGATTCCCACCGGCAGAGCGAGCGTCCAGGTAAACACGATGGAGGCGAGCGCAATGACAATCGTCAGCGCGAGCCGATCGCCGATCACATCGCGCACAGGTCGCGCCCATCCGAGCGCCATTCCAAAATTGCCTTGGAGGATCAACGCCATCCATTTGACATACTGGACGTAGATAGGTTGATCGAGACCCAATTGCTCGCGCATGGTATCGGCTTCGGCTTGTGACACCGCACTCCCCGACGCCGACATGGAGGCAATGTACGAATCCACGTAATCCCCCGGCGGCAATTGGATAATGACATAGGACAAGATCGTGATTGCCCACATTGTGAGCAGGGCAAGAAAAAAACGCCGAACGATATATGCGAGCATAGTACCTCGTGAGAGACCTGGAAGGTCTTGGACCTTCCAGGTCTAACTTACCTTACGACTTGAAGTAAAAAGTGGTGGGTCCAGAACTGCAGGGGGTGCGAGCGTGTTGCGCATTCACCTGTCGTTCTGGGACGTTACCCATATTGTTCTTGACAAGGCGAACGCCCATGAACGCCGGCGATTGCCCCACCAAGCCAATGCTCCATTGTTGTTCAACGATGATTTTCCAAATTTCTTTGGCGCTTGCGATCTGATCGGCTTCTTTCTGTCCATACGCGGCGCGGAAGAGGTCCATCGCGCGCAACATTTCGGGATCGGTTGGCTTTTTGCCTTGCGTGCCGTTCGAGGCATACCACTTGGCAAAGCCGCCGCCCATGTGACATTCCGCCGAGTCCACCGGCAGAGCGTGGCGTGGAAAGAGATAGAGCATTTCCGAGCCGTCGTCTGACCACATCGTCATCTGGTTCGCGTCGTTCATGTCATTGGTGAACGCCAAGGTGCGCTCGGTCTCTTTGACATCCATGTAAATGCCGATTTTTTGCCATTGTTGCTTGACCATTTCGCCAACTTTGGTGTAGGCGATAAACTGCCCGCCAATCGTGACCAACGTAAGCTGGAGTCGCCCTTTACCATCGGCGCGAAGGCGATAGCCCTCGCTGTCTTTCTTGGCCAGTCCGATTTTATCAAGGAGGTCATTGGCTTGCTTGACGTCCAGCGTGCACCATTTCTTGTTGTATTCGGGACCGGGACTGTAGAGCGTGTCGGGTGATGGTGCGAGCGAACCGGGCACTCCGATGCCGAGCCAGAGCGCTTCGTTGATCTGATCGCGGTCTGTGCCCAGCGAAAGTGCATGGCGGAAATCCTTGTTCGCGATCCACTTGGCAACTTCAGGATCAGCGTCGTACGCGTTGCCGAGGTGAATCGCCGCATCCGAACCGTCGAGGGCTGGGTCGAGATGAACCGTGTAATTGCCTTTGGCGGCGTTATCCAAAAAGACCGGCAAATTGGACAGCGCCATGTGGCGTTCCTGGATGTCGTACTCGCCGGCAATGCCGCGCAAGTTCGCAACATCCGCCGTCTCCGCCAGGGATAGCGTGATCTTGTCGATGTAAGGCAGTTGGTTGCCGTCGGTGTCGACCGCCCAATAGTACGGATTGCGTTCCATCGACCAGGTCGGTGTATTGATCGGCGAGACGGTCTTCCAGGGTGTCATGACCGGCACATCGGGGTTGAGCGCCCAACTGTACTTGTTCTGGAGGAGCGAGACCCAATTGTTAAAGCCCGCATCCTTTGCCAGTTTGTTGACGGCATCTAGCGAGGAGTACTTGGGCATGAACTGCTTGAGATAGTGACCCGGGGCATACAAGCCGCCCCAGGTTTGAAACGCGCCGCGGGTTGCAAAGCCACCGCCAACCGAGGTACTGCCCGCCAAGATGTACGCAAAGTACGGATACGGCTCTGGGAATACAAAAGCAACGGTATAGTCGTCAACCTTTTGCGTTACGCCTTGTTTGCCGTTGATCGTGAATTCGAAAAAGCTTGCATTAATGTCCTTGTTCAGGCAAATGTCCTCATACCAAAACACGAACGCATCCGCCGTCAGCGGGGTACCGTCGGACCATTTTGCGCCCTTGCGGAGGTAAAGCGTGATCGTCTTGCCATCGTCGCTGATCTTCCAGTCTTTGGCGAGCGACGGCACGATCTTGGTACCGGTGTAATCGAAGAACAAGGGCTTGTCGCTCGAGTTGATGCGGTTACCATTCTCGTGATCGCCTGGGCCAGTAAAGGCGCGCCGCCAGTTGCCGCCGTACTTGCCAGTCTCTTTGAGCGGCTTGACGACCATCACCTCAGCCGCGTCAGGCAAGCGCTTTTCGACCGCAGGCAATTTGTTCGCCTTGACCAAATCGGCAAGCATGGGCGCTTCTTTGAAGGTTTTGGGGTACTGCGCCGTGTCGCGGATGACGGTGGGGCCTTCCAGTTTGCCGATCAACGATGCGCCGATTTTGCTGGCGGCTTTGGTCGGTGCGACGGTTGGCGCAATTGTTGGCGCAATCGTCGGCGCGACGGGCGGGGGCGCAGTTGGCGCGGGGGTCGGCGCGGGCGCACAACTTGCCACCACCGCACTCACTGAGGCAAGCCCTGCCAATCGCAAAAACTCTCGCCGGGACAATTTCTTACCAGACATTTCGATACCTCCTCGTATACAAAAATTTGGGTAAGGGAAAATGTAAAATTGAATCGGTCAGGATGGGCGGGGTAAATATCCGAGCTCGCGCGAAATCGCTTGAGCCGTTTTGCGAACGATGGCACCAGCTTCAGGAACTTGGGACAAGGTCAAATATGCGGTGGGGGCAGAGATGCTGACAGCGGCAATCACGTTGCCGGTGTGATCGAAAATTGAATCGGCGATACAGCGCCCGCCGATTTCGTTTTCTTCATCGTCCATGGCATAACCCTGCTGGCGCACCTGATCGAGTTCAGCGAGGAATTGATCGAGATCGGTAATGGTTTTGGGCGTGACCGGTGGCAATCCGCGCTGTTGGAGCAATGGTTTGACCATTGTCAAGGGCAGACAAGCCATGATCGCTTTGCCGAGGGCGGTACTGTGCGCTAGCGCGCGTCTTCCCACTTCTGAACGCATACCTAAGGCTTTGGTGCCTAGAATCCGTTCGACATAGATAATATCGGATCCATCTAGGACACCGAGGTTGACTGTTTCATTGAAACGATCACGGAGAGCGCGCAAATGTGGATAGGCAATTTGGCGGACGTGGATTTGATCAAGCATTGCTGAAGCACGCTCGACCAGTTTGAGACCGAGGCGATATTTGCGCGAACTGAGGTTTTGCGTGAGAAAGCCGTTGGCTTCGAGAGTGTAAATGAGACTTGCGGTGGTACTTTTGTGCAGGTTTAATGCGCGCGCAACTTCAGTCGTGCCAAGCTCGGGGCATTGGCTATCGAACAGGTTGAGGATGTCAATTGCGCGCTGAACGGACCCAATCTTCTTTGACGAGTGCGTCACCGTTTTTTTCCTGTAACGAAATTATCGCGACTTGTTCGACAGAGCAAGACAGCAATGGCATTAGACGAAATTACCGTACCATGTGCTACATTGTAGCATGAAAAAATTGTAGTGTCAAGGATTTTGTGATTTTGAAAAATTCGCGTCAGAATTAAAATCGTGCTATGCTAGACCAGGTTAGCGTGCCAACGATTGAATGAAAAATAGAGCTGTTCCCGCTCGTCCGGTAAGCGGCGAGGCGGCGGCTCACACAATAATTTTATTTTCAGAGGAGCAATGGCATGAAAGCAGGAATCCTGTACCAGGACCGTGACATTCGTGTGGGCGATGCGCCTGATCCACGCATCTTGCCGGATGAAGTATTGATCAAGAACGAGTTCGCTGGAATTTGCGGGACGGATTTGCATATTTTTCGAGGCGAGTTTCACAGCCGCGTCGCGTTTCCCGCGATCCAAGGTCACGAATTCGGCGGCGTGATCGAGCAAGTGGGCAACAATGTGACGCAATTCAAGCCAGGAGATCGCGTTGTCGTCGATCCGATTATTTCGTGTCACAGTTGCCCGGCGTGTCTGACCGGTCACATCAACGCATGCCGCACACTCAAACTGCTTGGCGTTGATCTCAACGGCGGCTTTGGTCAATACGTTGCCGCGCCCGCGAGTCACGTTTTTCCCCTGCCGGCGAGCGTGCCAATGAAGTTTGCACCCATGGTCGAGATGTATGGATTGGGGCATCACGTGTTGCAACGCGGACGCGTTCAGCCAGGCGAAACGGTCGTCATTCTTGGCGCAGGCAAATTGGGACTTTCGGTGTTGGACGTATTGTGCCACAGCGTCAACCCTGGTTTAACGATCATTACCGACGTGCAACCTTTCCGGCTTGAGACCGCTCGCAAACTCGGCGCAGATTACGCGATCAATGCCGAACATGAAGATCCGTTGGCGCGCGTGATGGAATTAACCAATGGTGTTGGCGCGGATTGCGTGATCGAATGTATTGGACATTATCACGAAATCCCTGAACGCGATGCGCCGCTTCAACAAGCAGTCCAAATGATTCGCACCGCTGGGCGCGTCGTGACATGCGGCTTGGGCGAGCAGTTGTCGCCAGTGCATTTCAAAACCCTTGTGATCAAAGAAGCGGAAATTATTGCGTCGCGCGTAACCCTCGGCGAATTTCCACGCGCGATCAACATGCTGGCAAAAGGTTTGCTCCACCCTGAATTATTGGTGACCGAAGTATTGCCGATCCACGACATCACCCGCGCGTTCGCCAAAGTAGATGGCGGCGATCCGCGCACGATCAAGATCGTGCTGGATGTGCAACAGAGCTGACGGATGACCAAAGACGAAAGACGGATGCAATCGTCATCCGTCTTTCGTCCAATATCGTAAAGAAGGAACAGATGCCGGATAAAACAATTCGCTGGGGCGTGATCGGCGCGGGCAATGTGTTTGAGTACAAAAGCGGTCCAGCGTTATATCAAACACCCAACTCGGAACTAGTGGCGGTAATGCGGACGAGCGCAGAAAAGGCAGAGGCAGTCGCAAAACGGCATGGCGCGCCCCGCTGGTACACCGATGCGGCATCACTCGTCGCCGATCCGGACGTGAACGCGGTGTACATTGCCTCGCCGCATTACCTGCATTCCGAACACGTTGCGCTTGTTGCGCGGGCAAATAAAATCGTGCTGTGCGAAAAACCCATCGGCGTGAACGCGGCGCAAGCGCAAGCAAGTGTCGACATCTGCAAAGCGAATGGCGTGTCGCTCACCGTCGCGTACTATCGCCGCTTTTGGGCAATCACGCAAGCGATGCGCCAGTACTTGAACGACGGCGCGATTGGCCAAGTTGTTGTGGCGCGCGCGCAACTCTCCGATCTGTTCACCGGCGACGGTGAGCGTAGCTGGCTCATGTCGCGTGAAAAATCTGGCGGCGATGCGTTGGCAAATGCCGGCGCGCACTGGATTGATCTAATTCGCTATTTGCTCGGGGAAGTAACTGATGTAATGGCGAATGCATCGTCCAAGTTCAGCGGCTGGGATACCGACGACACGACGATGGTGCAAATGCGCATGGCGAGTGGCGCGTTCGCATCACTCATCAGCACGCGTCGCTCGCCAATGGTCACAAATGAATTCGACATCCTTGGCACGAAAGGTCGCTTGTATGCCAGCTCACTTGCGGAGGGTCATCTGCTCTTGCATCAGCACGGTCATGCACCCGAGTCAATGCAATTTTCGCGTACCGGGGTGATGCATAACGATTTGATCGCCACACTTGTACCGCGCTTACTTGCGGGGGCGGCATCGCCACTGCCGGGCGAAGAAGCGGTTGCGACCTGGAAAATTATGCAAGCCGCATACCGGTCAGCGGCAGAAGGAACTCGGGTCACGCTGGGATAATCAAAACGCCTGACTTGGTCAGGCGTTTTGATTTGTAAACGAGCGGCAGATAGCAGAGTGGTTTCAAGAAATGCAAAATTATGCGCCGAACCTATTTGTAAATCCCTACACTGCCCTCATAACGAAACAACTCAGCGACGGCTTGTGGATTCATGCCAGCAAAAATACTGTTGCAGGATGCGAGCATATAACCGCCCCCGGGCGCACCTTGCCGAATGCACCGATCCACTTCGCGGCGCACTGCATCTAAATCTGAACCGCATAGAACGCGCACGTCCACGTTACCGACCAAGACCAAGTCACGTCCGAACTTTTGCTTGATCATACCCAAATCCATTCCCGCCGCCGGTTCGAGTGCGTGGACGCCAACAAAGCCCGCTTCAATCGCCATCGGCAGTAACGCTTCGATGTTCCCATCACTATGCCAAATCATCGGGACACCTACTGCCGCGACAATCTGTTTGTGCAAAGGCAAAATGAATTTGCGCCACTGTTTCGGCGAAATCATTGGACCTTGTTTGTACGCGGCATCATCGCCGAGTATGATCACCTCTGCGCCCAAACTCACCGCCTTGCGAAACATTGCGATACACCATTCCGTCCGCACGTCGAGCAAGCGACGCACCAAGTTCGGATCATCAACCAGCCGCAAGAAAAAACGTTCAAAACCCATTGCCATAAAGCCTGCGGTAAACGGACCAATGTGAGTGCCAAAGATGAGGCAATGATCCGGGAATTGTTGCTTGACTTGGTCCACACGCGCGCAATCGAAAAATTGCTCAACGTAATCGAGTGGCGGCGTATAATGGGCCAAATCGTCCGCCGTATCTACGCGACCATTATAGTACATGCCATCTTTCCAATAACGTCCAAATTCGTCCACCCCGTTTCGCCACGCATTGCTGTTCGCAGGCGTTTGGCTGGGTAGCATCATGCAATCCTGACCCAGGTTGGCGTAAGCGGCATACGGATCCGCGTGTCCCAATTCCGCAAGCAAGCCATCAATCCATATTTCAAAACGCGGGACGCGATCCGGTTCCTTGTGTTGCAGAGCGGCAAGCACGCGTTCACGAGAGTTCATCAGCACGTCTCCTATCCTTTACGTTTGCACTCCAACAAACTGTGTCCGTTCATTTTACTTACTCTGCAATGCGCGTCAATCGTGAACCTGACCAACTCTGATTCTTTGTGTTCGTCTGAAAGATTCATACAATCTCAATACCTGCCCCAATTTATTTCCCCTGGTTTATTATCCACGAATAATACAAATCAAAAACAAAATGACTGGAGCTTTCTGTGATTCGCGGATATTTTTTGGTTTGGCGAAGGTGTTAAATTTATAATCAGATTTGATATAATAATCGTATTCGATGTATACTAGCTCCAGCACAATTGATTAATTCCCTCACGAGTTTAACAACGTACTCGGATTAACCCCCGCGCGGAAGCTCTGATTCAGAAAGGAGACGTCTGCGTAACAATCTAACCTCATTCAATGCCGAATGAAAAAGCCGCACGCGTATTTTTCCGTCAGCATGCAAAAACAAGGAGAAGAGAAAATGTTTCGCAATTCTGCCCGCATGATTCTTGCCATTTTATTGATCCTCATGGCGTTAAGCGCGTGTGCGCCAGCGCCAACACCCGCCGCGCCGGCAACGGCTAAACCCACCGATGCGCCAAAGGCAACAGACACGCCTGCCGCGACCAACCTCAATTTGCGTGTCGGCGTTGGCATTGATGTAAATTCGCTCGATCCAATTTCGCAGAATAACACAACAGTCGCGAACATGCTAAGCTACATCGTCGAAACGCTTGTCACGTTCGATCAAGATGGCAAGATCGTGCCACTGCTGGCGAAAACGTGGTCCACTTCGACGGATGGTTTAGAGTGGACATTCACGTTGCAAGACGGTGTGAAATTCCAGGATGGCACCGCGTTTGACGCCGCGGCTGTCAAAGCGAATTTTGATCGCTTGCTCGATCCCGATGTGCAAGCCCCCGGGCGCGGTTCCTACACGATCATCAAGAGTACTGATGTGGTGAACGCGACTAGCGTGAAATTCACGCTGAGCAAACGCTCAATGGCGTTCCTCTCGACTTTGACCTGGCCGGCTTCCGCGATCGTTTCACCTGCAACGATTGCAAAAAGTTCCGCGACCTACAAAGCCTTGACTACGCCCGTTGGGACAGGGCGCTATGTTTACAAAGAACTCGTCAAAGGCAGTAGTTTGACAGTTACCAAGAACGCAAATTACTGGGGCAAGAAACCCTATTATGACACGGTGACCTTCCGCATCTTGCCCGAAGCCGCCACACGCGAAAGTCAATTGCTAGCTGGCCAACTGGATGTCATTATTCTGCCGCCCGCATCCGATCTCGACGCGCTCAGCAAAAACCCGCAAGTGAAATTATTGCAAGCGCCTAGCAATCGTGCGATCTTCGTTGCCATCAACACGACCAAAAAACCCTGGGACAATCCCAAAGCGCGCCAAGCCCTGAACTATGCCATTAACAAAGATGACATCGTCAAGAATGTTTTATTCGGCGCAGGGTATACGCTTGATGCGCCAATCGCGCCCAGCGTGTTCGGCTATTGCAAAACCGGTCCCTACACATACGATCCTGAAAAAGCAAAATCGTTATTGAAAGATGCGGGCGTTGCACCGGACACCCAGATTGATTTCATTTATCCAACGGGGCGCTACTTGCAAGACGCCCAAGCCGGCCAAGCGATTGGCGCGTTCCTAACCCAGGTCGGTTTGAAACCGCAAATGTCCACCATGGATTATCCAACCTACATCGGCACGGTCACCAAACCGCTCACTGAAACCAAGACGACGATGCATATGCTAGGTTGGGCATCTTCATACCTCGACGCATCCGGTTCGATGGAAGTATTCGACTCGCGGTTACAGCCCACTAAAGGTTTCAACACCGCGTTCTACACCAATACCAAAGTAGACAGTTTGCTCGACCAAGCGCTGAGTGAAGTGGACCAAACCAAGCGCGCGGACTTGTACTGCCAAGCGGAAAAATTGGTCTGGGATGACGCTCCCTGGATCTTCCTTTGGTATCAGAGTTTCCCCATCGCGTATACAGCCAAAGTTAAGGGCGTCGCGTATCTGCCCAACGAAATGTTCATGACGTTCGACGCGCAACCCGCGCAATAATAAATTCCGATTGGGGTTCGCAGATTGCAGATTTCAAATCCAGGATCTGCAATCTGCGAACTGGGTTCATTATGTTGCGTTACCTTATTCGCCGTTTGCTTGCCGCGATCATCACCTTGATCGGCGTCTCGCTCATCGTTTTTATGCTCTTGCACCTTCTGCCAGGCGATCCCGCGCGTCTCATCGCGGGATTGAATTCGCCGGAAGCCGAAGTGATTCATTTGCGTATGCAACTTGGACTCGATCAGCCGTTAGCCGTGCAGTATTGGCACTTTCTGACCAACTTGGTGCAAGGCAACCTGGGAACATCGATTCGCAGTTCTGCGCCAGTGCTCAACGAAATTCTCGCGCGGATGCCGTGGACGATTCTGCTCGCGTTTGTAAGCACCCTGATCGCGACAACCATTGGAATTCCCGCTGGGGTGATCGCCGCGCGTTGGCGTAATTTGCTTCCCGATTATTTCATTTCGCTGGTTACCCTCTTTGGCATTTCAATGCCTGTCTACTGGCTTGGACTCGTGCTGATCATTGTCTTTGCGGTACAACTGCATTGGTTGCCTGCCGGCGGCAACGAAGGCCCAACGAGCGTCATTCTGCCCGCGCTTACACTCGCCGCATTTTCCGTTGCGCTCATTGCGCGCATGACGCGGTCCAGCATGCTCGAAGTGCTGGGACAAGATTATCTGCGCACGGCACGCGCCAAAGGTCTGCGCGAACAAACGGTCATTTTTCGCCATGCGCTCAAGAATGCGTTCATCCCAGTCATCACCGTGATTGGTTTGCAATTGGGCATGTTGCTTAGCGGCTCGGTCTTGACCGAGACTGTGTTTGGTTGGCCCGGCATTGGTCAATTGCTCGTGGATTCAATTTTCGCCCGCGATTATCCAGTCGTGCAAGGCGTGGTAATGATCTTTGCCGTGATCTTTACTCTGCTCAATATCCTTGTGGACATTCTTTATGCCTATCTCGATCCGCGCATCCACTATATCTAGCCGCGTGCGCTCGTTTACGCGCCGCCGCACAGCACTTGTCGGCGCGGCGATTCTGCTGATCCTCGCCACGGCCGCACTCGCCGCACCATGGTTGTCAAACCAGGATCCGGAAAAAATGGCGCTTGCTCTAGTCCTCAAACCACCATCTCTGCAGTTTCCTCTCGGCACCGATTACCTGGGACGCGATATCCTCACGCGGATTTTGTACGGTGGTCGCTTGTCGTTGCTGATTGGTCTGCTCGCGGTTGCCGTCGGTCTGGTGGTTGGCGTGCCGCTCGGCGCAATTTCCGGTTATTACGGCGGCTGGGCTGATTTGATCATTCAACGCTTTGCGGATATTTTGCTGGCATTCCCAGGTTTCTTGTTATCGCTCTCACTCGTCGCCGCGCTCGGCGTTGGTTTGCAAAATATCATCATTTCAGTCGGCATCGGCGCGTTGCCATCATTCATTCGTTTGGTGCGCGCTTCGGTGCTCAGCATTCGTGAACTGACATACGTCGAAGCGGCGCGTGCTAGCGGAGTGACCGACCGGATGATTTTGTTTCGCCACATTCTGCCGAACGCGATGGCGCCCGTGATCGTGCAAGCCACACTCAATCTCGGCACGGCGATTCTCGTTGCGGCGGGTCTGGGATTCCTGGGTCTCGGAGTGCGACCGCCGACCCCTGAATGGGGCACGATGCTCGGCGAGGGGCGCAGTTATATTTTTAGCGCGTGGTACGTCGCAACGTTTCCGGGCGCCGCGATCTTTCTCGCCGTGCTTGGCTTTAACCTGCTCGGCGATGGCTTGCGCGACGCACTCGATCCACGTTTGAAAAACCTTTAAGGCAGAAAATTCGTTGTGTATTTTCTGTCCTCTGTGGAGAAACCATGATTAATCAAGAACGCCTCATCAACACTTTTTTCGATCTCGTCAAAATTGATTCGCCTACCGGTGGCGAGCGTGATGTAGCCGAATACCTCACCGCCAAACTCAACGCGTTGGGGTATAAAACAAAATTAGATTCAACGCTGAACCTCACCGCGTTTTTACCGGGTAAAGGCGAACCGCTGTTGCTCAGTTCGCACATGGATAGTGTGCCGCCTTGCCGCGGCATCCAGCCTCGTATTAAAGACGGCATCATCCAATCCGATGGCTCGACAATTCTCGGTGGCGATGATCGCGCGGGCGTTGCAAGCATCCTAGAAGCTGTCACGGTCATTCACGAGCAAGCATTGAACCATCGCCCCATCGAACTCGCCTTTCCGGCGCAAGAAGAACCGGGGTTGCTCGGCTCAGCCGTGCTTGACTATGCCCAGTTCAAAGCGAAAATGGGCGTCGTGTTCGATTACGACGGTCCGGTTGGCACGATCATTGTGAGCGCGCCGGCAACGTACAATATGGATGTCAAAATTACTGGACGCGCCGCGCACGCGGGCGCAGTGCCAGAAAAGGGCATCAACGCAATTGTGGTCGCGGCAGACGCAATCGGCAATATGAAACTAGGTCGGCTTGATTACGAAACAACCGCAAACGTCGGCATGATTCAGGGCGGGCTGGCGCGCAACATTGTCGCGGAGCATTGCCAAGTTACGGCTGAAACGCGCAGTCGCCGCGAATCAAAATTGGAGCGGCAGAAAAAAGCCATGCTTCGCGCCTTCGAGCGTGCCGCAAAAAAATATCACGCCCAGTTGGATGTCCAATTACGCTATGCCTATTCGGCGTACCGCATTCCCGCGCGCGCGCCAATTGTGCAACTTACGCGCGATGCAATGACCCGTGTTGGTCGCGCACCCAAACTCGATGTCGCAGGGGGCGGGAGCGACGCAAATCAGTTCAACGCGCACGGCATTCAATCCATCGTCACGAGCATTGGCATCGAAAAAATGCACTCGACTCTCGAATTTATTCCCGTGGTCGAACTGATGAAATGCGCCGAACTCGCGCTCGAACTGGTCAAGGAGTAGCATGACTGAAACGCAGTGGCATATTCTTTGCAAGCCAGGCGACGTAGCGCACCAGGTGCTTTTGCCCGGCGATCCAGGTCGCGTGAAACGCATTGTCGCGCAGATGGATGACGCGCGCTTGATCGCGGAGAATCGCGAATACGTCGTGTACACCGGCACAACACGCGGCGTGCCGGTCAGCGTGTGCTCAACCGGCATTGGCGGGCCTGCGGCTTCGATTGCACTCGAAGAGTTGGTCAATATCGGCGCGCAAGTATTCATCCGCGTCGGCTCGTGCGCGGGAAGATTGGAAGATATTCCGATCGGTCTGCCGATCATTTTGAAAGCGGCCTATCGCGGGGAAGGCACCGCGAATGCATATTTGCCACTCGGCTTTCCGGCAGTTGCCGATCTCAATGTCACCAGCGCCTTGATCGACGCCGCGCGCGCCAGCGGTGAAGCTTTTCGCGTTGGGATTACCGATACGCGGGATGCGTTCTACATGCCCGATGTAAACCTAGCCGAGCGAATGCGTCAAGCAGGCGTAATCGCGGCGGAGCAAGAAGCGGCGACCTTGTTTGTCGTCGGCGCGTGGCGCGGCGCGCGCGTGGGCGCAATCGCAACGACTGATTCAAACAAATGGCTAGCCGTGCAACACACCGCCGATGAACGGCGTGAATTGTTCGCGCAAGGTGAAAAGAAAATGATTGCGCTGGCGTTACGCGCTGTGCAGTTATTAGCCGAACGGGCATAATCATTCACACGGTATCAAAAATTTAGATCAACCGCACAGCAACTTGTCGCCGCTTCATTGTTATGCTACAATCTTGATGATCATCAGTGAAACATGGCAAACCGAGGTTATTGGCATGGACGATCCGAATCAACTGATTCAACGGCAATTCGGCGCACACGCAAACGATTACGCGACGAGTCAAGTACACGCCCAAGGCGCAAGTCTTGCGCGCCTGGTTGAACTGACCCAGCCGCAACCCGACTGGCATGCGCTCGATGTGTCAACCGGCGCGGGACATACCGCGTTGATTTTCGCGCCGCGCGTTGCGCATGTGATCGCCAGCGATCTCACTGCGCCGATGCTTGATGCCGCGCGCGCACTCGCGCAAGCACGCGGCATCACGAATATCGAATTTCGGCAAGCGAATGCGCAAGCATTGCCATTCGCCGATAGCGAGTTTAACCTCGTGACGAATCGGCTTGCGTTACATCATTACACCGATCCGCGCCAAGCGATGCAAGAGATGGCACGCGTGTGCAAACCCGGCGGCATCGTTGCGCTCGTGGACAATATCGTCCCGCCGGACAAGGTAACCGCCGGCGCGATCAATCACATCGAAAAACTGCGCGACCCATCGCACAACTGGGCGTATCCGCTCGCGCGGCTGGAAGCGATGTTTGCCGAAGCGGGGTTGCGCGTCGCGCACCGCGAGAGTTTCAAAAAGGAAATGGAATTTGAACCGTGGGCGGATCGCATGAGCGTTAACGCTGAAACGAAAATCAAACTCCGCGCGCTCTTGTTGCGCGAGGCGTCCGAAGCCGTGCGTGATTTTTTTGCATCGCGCGCAGACGGCGCCAAGTTGTTTTTTAGTCTAACCGAAGCAATTCTCATCGGGCGCAAAGCATGAGCGATCCACGCGCCAGCGCGATCGTCGAAACCTTTGCCTCTGCCATCGAACCGAATCGTCGCATCCTTGATATCGGCGCGGGCAAGGGGTTACTAGCGGAAGAAATGACGCGACGATTCAACGCGCGCGTCACACTGATGGATGTCGCAAAATATAACCAGAGCGCCTTGCCGCTGACGGTCTGCGATAGCCGCACGCTCGCGTTTGCCGATAACAGTTTTGATTACGCGCTCTTGAGTTTTGTCTTGCACCATAGCCCAAATCCCGATCAGATGATGCGCGAAGCATTGCGCGTCGCGCGCCACGTGATCGTTATCGAGAACGATGTGCGCGGCACACTGCGTGGTTGGCTCACGCAAGCGCTTGACTCGTGGCCCGCCATTCAGTACGGCACGCCACCGTGCTATTTTACCCGCTCGCGTGAACGCTGGTTAGCCTGGTTCGCGCAATTCCCAGTTCAAGTACACCTGTTACGCGAGTTTAGTTTGGAGCACGGTTTTTTTCACAATGTAACCATCCTGCTCACCAAACGAAATGAAAGCTAGAAAAAATACGTTATGAAATATCATATCTGGACCGAAGGTTGTCAGATGAACGTCGCGGACTCGCAACGCGTTGCCTCCGAATTGGAAAAACTCGGCTATGAGGCAACCCACCACGCCGAGTCTGCTGATGTCATTGTGCTGAATACGTGCGTCGTGCGGCAGAGCGCGGAAGACAAGGCGTATTCACGTTTAATGTCACTCAAGCCACTGAAAGATGCACGTCCCGATCTGGTGTTGAGCTTGATGGGTTGTCTCGTCGGCGTGCGCGATCCCGCGCCCTTGCAAAAACATTTTCCGTTTGTGGATGTGTTCCTGCCGCCCTCCGATCCAGCCAAGCTCGTCGCGCTCCTACGCACACGCGCTGGTGTCATTGCAAGCAACGAGGATTTCGAAATTCAACAACGCGAAACCGAAACGCGCTATGAGCTTCAAGATGCCGACCTGGTTTTACCCGTGCACGAGCGCGGTAACCTGGTCAGTGCGCATGTGCCGATTGTTTACGGCTGTAGCCACGTCTGTACCTTTTGCATCATTCCGTATCGGCGCGGGATCGAGCGTTCGCGTTCTGTCGGCGAGATTGCGAGTGAGGTGCGCGCACTCGTAAACCAGGGCGTCAAGGAAATCACCTTGCTGGGTCAAATCGTGGATCGCTATGGCTATGATGTGCCGGATGGTCCGCGCTTGCCTGATTTGCTTCGCGCGATCAACGATATTGACGGACTGGAACGTATTCGCTTTCTCACATCGCATCCGCTCTATATGACCGATCAATTGCTCGATACGATTGCAACGCTTCCCAAAGTGTGCGAGCATATCGAAGTGCCGGTACAAGCGGGCGACGATGCCATGCTCGAAAAAATGAAACGCCGCTACACCGTTACCGATTATCGCGCGCTGATCGCGCGGATTCGCGCGCGCATTCCGCACGCCGGCATCGCCACCGATATTATCGTTGGAATGCCGGGCGAAACTGAAGCACAATTTCTCGGCACCTACAATTTGCTCAAGGAACTCGAACTGGATGTGGCACACGTCGCCATGTTCTCACCGCGCCCGAATACAGTTGCCGCGCGTTGGGCGGACGATGTCGCGCCGGAAGAAAAAGAGCGCCGCCGTAAAGCGATTGACGATCTGCAAGCGGAGATTCTCACCAAGATCAATGCAAAATTTTTAGGGCAGACAGTTGAGGTGTTGGTCGAGGAAAAAGCAAAAAATCGCTGGAAGGGCCGCACGCGCAACAATAAACTCGTGTTCTTTGACGCTTCGCGTGACACGCGCGAGTGGAAAGGCAAACTCGCGCATGTGAAAATCGATTGGACGGGACCGTGGTCAATGATCGGAGCGATCGCATAAAAAAAAGACTTCCAGGTCCAAGACTTGGAAGTCTTTTTTTTATTTCTCATCTTTATCGCGGCGATTGCGAAAAATCATTTTCAGCGGCGCGCCTTCAAAAACCCAGCGCTCGCGCAATTGATTTTCGAGATACCGCTGATACGTGAAATGCACCAGCCGCTTGTCGTTCACAAAAAAGACAAACGTCGGCGGCGCGCCATCCACTTGCGTTGCGTAATAAAATTTGAGATCGCGGTTACCTTTTGAAGTCGGCGCATGTTTCGTGACTGCGTCGCGGAGCACTTCGTTCAACGCGCCGGTCGGCACACGCATGTGCCACGCCTCGCGCACCGCCAACGCTTTATCAATCACCTGGCGCACGCGCTGATGCGTTTTTGCCGACACAAAGACCACTGGCGCATACGCGATAAAGTCAAGTGTGGCGCGCACCTGCTTGGTATATTCTTCAATCGTGTGTTCATCCTTTTCAATCAAGTCCCATTTGTTGACGACAATCACCACGCCCTTGGCTTCGTCCAGCACGTAACTTGCCACATGCTGATCCTGCGCGAGAATTCCAGTGGAGGCATCTACCACCAGCAATGCTACGTCGGCGCGCTGAATCGCGCGAAATACGCGGAGCGATGAAAATTTTTCAACGCCCTGGTCAATGTGTCCTCGTTTGCGTAATCCCGCTGTGTCAATTAACACCAGTCGCTGACCTTCCCAGGTCAACTCAGTATCCAGCGCATCGCGCGTGGTGCCGGGAATATCGCTGACCATCGCGCGCTCTTCACCCAGGATCGCGTTGAGCAAAGACGATTTGCCGACATTGGGCCGTCCAATGATCGCAAGGTGCGGATACTCGTGCGGCGGCGTTGGCGCTTCTTCTGGCAAATGCTCAATGATCTTGTCGAGCAGATCGCCGGTGCCAACCCCATGCAACGCCGAAATCGCAATTGGATCGCCAAGACCTAGCTCGAAAAATTCAACGGCATTTTGCATGCGCGTTTCATTGTCGGCTTTGTTCACAATGAGATAAACCGGCTTGTTGCTTTGGCGCAAGACGCTGGCAAGCTCCAGATCATTTGGCGTGACGCCTTGCTCCACGTCGGTCATAAAGATCACCGCATCCGCTTCGTCAATTGCAACTTGCGCTTGCGCGCGCACTCCAGCAAGCATCGCCGAGGGCGTGCCGGGCAAGTCGGTAAAATCGTCGAGCGCGAGCCCGCCGGTATCAACCACGACAAACTCGCGTCCGGCAAATTCGGCGTCGCCGTACAAACGATCCCGCGTCGTGCCAGCGGCATCTGCGACAATCGCAAGCCGCGCACCGACCAATCGGTTGAATAAAGTTGACTTGCCCACATTGGGGCGACCCACAATCGCTAAAATCGGTTTGGTCATTTTCAAATCCAGTCAAACACAGGAGACGAACGCCAGATGATTTTTGATCATCCATTGTCTGTCAATTTTTAATTTCATACAACATGCCAGCAGTTCCATCCACTACACTAAACAGTGGCACATCAAATACCGCAATGGGTTGCACTGCGTAACGCGATGCCAGATCGCGCCGCGCCGCGCTGGTCTCAGCTCCATCATCCAGTACATACACACGGCGTCCCGCGTTCTGCATGAGCGCGACAAATTGCGCCAACTCGTCTGCGCTCCACGCGCCGGGACGAAATGTGGCGCGTTGCGCATACAGATCAAGCGCGCCGTCATTCATCACCGAACCGATCACAGCATCACGCGGCGTCAGCGCGGCGATTTGATCAAACGATGCGCGCTGTGCCGCGGTCACATAGCCAAATGTCACACGCGCGGGTTGAACAATGCGTTGCAATGTGAATTGGGTCCGCGTTAACATCAGTAACAGCGCGAGAAAAAAACTAGGCGCTGACGCTAGGCGGAGGATTGCCAATTGACTGGCTCGCAAATCACGAATCGCGGTCACAATCCCATACGCGATCAGCAACGCAACCGCCGGAAATTCTGGCAAGAGATCGCGCATCCGCAACGCCGGATAGAACAAATGGAATGCAACCAGCCCGATCAGCCACGCGGCAAGCACAGCCAATTTTTTCGCGTCCGTCCGCCCTGCGCGATAAATGCCATAGACGAAAAACGGAACCAGGTAGCCAAATTCGTTGCCAGCGAAAAATCGATCTGCAATCACCTGCGCACTCGGCGTGATTCCGGCAAGCGAAAATAACGCCAACTCATTGGATTCTGGTGTGAGCCAACTGCCAAAATTTTGCTGATGATAAACCAGGTCGGGTAAAGCGACGATCAACGCCGCGCTTGCCGTCGCAAGTAAAAAGCGGACTCGGTTGCGACGCGGCATGTGCCAAGCGGCAAACACAATCGGAATGACAAGTAGAACTTGAGTGTGCCGCACAAAATAGGCCGCGCCCAACGCAAGCCCGGCCAGCACGCCGAACAGGATGAAACGATTACTGCGCATCGCGCGTAACGTCAACGCGATTGCAACCACAGAAAAAAATTGTGCTTGGACATCCACCAGCGGCACCAGCGAACGATCCACTTGTTCCCACGACGTTGCCAGCAAGGCAACCGTGAGCGTGACAATCGCCGCGCGCGCTAGGCGGGCTTGATTGTGTGCGTATTCCCAGGCGAGCCACGCCGTCGCTAGCAACGCCGCAAGCGCGGCAAGCGGTGTGGCAAGGTACAACCCGGTTTCACCAAAAATCCGGTATGCAATCGCCAGTGCAATCGCTCCACCCGGGGGCCACACGGTCGCCACATTGCCGGTGAGATCGCCGAACAACCGATAGCCAAGATGTTCAATCGGATACCACTTGATCCCGGTATCCTTGATCGCATCGAACAATGGAAACGCATGGAGCAACGTACCGCGCGTGGCTAGGTCAACCGCCATCTGCGTATAGGCATAGGGATCGGTTGCCGTCACGCCACGCGTGCGGTGCATCCAAGTTTCGCCGCCAAACCACGCGAGCGATGCGATACCAAGCACGAGCAACAACGCGAGCAATCCGCGCACGTGTGCCAAGCGCGCAACCTGGATGATGAACGTATACGCAAGCGCGGCGATTGCCGCTGGCTCAATCTGCAAAACCAGCACACGCACATTCGCCAGCGTCGATTCGTCCTGGTAGGGATAAGGCGTGTGAAAAATCCACATCGCCAGCACGCGCGCAAATAAAACAGCATACAGAAAAAATAATGGCGCAAGCGTTTCAACTGACAGTGAACGATGCGTGCGCCCGATCAGCAACGCGGGCAAAACGAGAAACACCGCAAGGACTAGCAACGCGGACCACAGCGGCAAATTAAAATAGCGGCAGACCGCGCCGAGTCCGGCGAGATGCAACGCCAACGCAATCCCGATTTCCCCGCGTGTCAACGCGCGCGCCTCGTCGTGCAAAGCGAGGGCGTCCAAGTGAACCCTAAACAGCGATTGGATCGTAGGCATCTTTGCCAAACTCACGTTGCGAACCTGGCAACATTAATCCACAAAACGATATTTCAACAGCGTCCAGATCGCGACAAAACCATCCGTCGTGCCAATTTTCTTGCCTTCGCTATACTCGCGCCCATAATATGAAATCGGCACTTCGTAAATGCGATTGCCGTGTTTCAGCACTTTGGCAGTCACCTCTGGCTCGAAATCAAAGCGGCGCGAGCGCAGAGGAAGGCCTTTCAGTACATCGGCGCGAAACGCCTTGTAGCCGGTTTCCATATCGCTCAGGATCGCGTCATACAAAATGTTCGTCATCAACGTCAGCATTTTGTTGGCAAGCATATGCCAGAAAAACATTGCCATGCGCGGCCCCAAAAAGCGCGAACCATACACCACTTTGGCACGCCCTTCCACAATCGGTTGAATCAATTGGGCATAGTCGCGCGGATCATACTCGAGATCGGCGTCTTGGATGATGATGATGTCGCCGGTCGCGCGCGCGATCCCGGTTTGAATCGCCGCGCCTTTGCCGCGATTGTGATCATGATACAAAACGACCACGCCTTGTTTTTCTAGTTCGGGCAACAACTCGCGCGTGCCGTCCGTCGAACCATCGTCAATCGCGATGATTTCTTTTTCAAAAGGCGTCGCTTGTACGCGCCGGATGATTTCTTGAATCGTGGCGCGTTCGTTGTACACTGGAAGCAAAATTGTCAGTTTCAAAATCGCCAACTCCAAGGATTTTATGGGGCGAGCAACGCGCGCAATTCCGTGGGTGACAGCGCGCGGGTCTTCTTAAAGACCAATGGCAACGGATGATCGTATACGACAAAACTTTCGTCGGCGCGTCCCCAGCTCCAGTCAAGCGCATCGGACAAGCGCAGATCGCGCGGCGGCGCACCGTTAAAGCGATCGTCGGAAATCACGACGCCATCCAACGCGATGCCGTTCACCGCGAATGTCGCGAGATCAAATCCAAGTTGCCCCGCGAACAACAAGCGATAATAACGCGACGAGATCGGATAACGTTGCGGCAAGCGTTCAATCGTCGCCGACAAGCGCTGGCTTGCCAAGACAACGTAATCCGACGACGCCAGCACGTCACTCAGTGTTTGCAATTTTGCGGCGTCGTCCGCATCGTACATCGGCAAGGTTTGCACACGATATTCACTCGGATCGTGATTCGTCGAATTCGAGCGGAGCGGCACGGGCAAAGCATCATCCCAGTGTTCGATAGCTAAGGTGGCGTTCGCCGGCACATTCGCATAGATCCATTTCGAGATCGTCAACCACGGGTGTTCGCGCGAATAGATCGAATCAAACGCAAAGGCATAAACCAGGGCCAGCGCGAGCGATGCGGAGAACACAAATCGTAAAATGTAAGCGGGGACGCGCGCGCGTTCCGCGTTGAGCCGCGTAACCTGGGCCGCCAGCATCAAAAACAAAAATGGCGTAAGCGGAATCAGGTAGCGCAGATATTTTGTATACTGCGCGCCAATCGCCAAAAAATAGACCGCCGCCCACGCGAGAATAAACCCATCGCGCCAGTCATGCGCGCGTAACCAGCGCCACGCACACCACGCGCTTGCGCCCCACGCCAAAAGGCCAAGCGGCAGACTCATGCCCCACACACTGCTTTGCGCGATCGGATAAATAAAGGGCGTCGTGTCGGCGTACTGCCGCGTATATTGGTAATCGAGCCAGCCTCGCGCAACAAACGACTCGGTTGTGATCTGGCTCGCAAAGCGAATCGGATCGAGCACCGCGTAGGGTTGCGCGACGACAAACACAGCCAGCGCGATGCCCAGGATCGCGACAAGGGGTTGGCGCACAGCCCAAAGCGGTTTTAGCCATTCAGCCACAACTGCGCGCCAATTTTTTTTTGCGCGGGGTGTCACGGCTTGATGGTTGCGCGCGCGCACAACGGCAACGAGGATCGGCACAATCAACGGCGCGGCGGTAATCTTGGTCGCTAGTGCTAGCCCAAACGTAATGCCGACGAGAAACACGTCGCGGCGTTTGCCCATTTGCGCCAAGCGCGCCGCAAAATACATGGTCGCTACAACGAGCATGGCGAGCAATGTGTCCACCGCGTAAAAATGCGCGAGTTGAATGTGCAACACACTGACCGCAACTCCCGCCGCCGCAAGTAAACCAATCGTCGCAGAATACAAACGTCTGCCAAGCAAAAAAATCAGCGCGATCGTTCCCAGGTCGAATACGGCGGATAGCGCGCGCCCAAGCAGCGCTATCCCAGCCAGGTCTTGCCGCCATGGTGTTGTCAACGTCGTCGGCGGCGCAAACCCGCTGAGAATTTTTAACAGATAAATTGGCAAAGAGCCATACGCAAAAAATTTCGGATTGAGCGGGCTATCGGCAGAAAAAAACTCTGCCACGTTCGATGGCAGATGCAGGCGCGAAACGACAAGCACGATTTGGCGTTCGTCGGGATGGAACAAATAGCCGCTGTCCCAGGCGAGTCCGTAAAAACGCAACCATGCGGCGATTAGTAAAATCAATGCCAGCGCAAGATACGGCAACCCGGTGACGAGGTGGCGCAACCCGCGGCGCTCTGTCCCCGGCGCATCCTGCCGCGCGATCATAGTTCGCCGCTATCCTTCAAGGCTTTGGCGCGTTCCAAAAATTCTGGTGAATGTAATAGCTCGACTTGGGCGATGGTTTCCGCTTCCGCCGATTCGTTCGCGTTACGCTCAAACGAGGCATCAATCAATTGTTTGGCAAGTGCCAGCGCGCGTGGCGAATAATGCGATGACCGCTCCGCCCAACTACGCGCGAGGCCCATTAAATCGCCGGGTTCGCTGACACGGTGGATCAAGCCCATGCGTTGCGCGTCCAACGCGGTCACGTTGCGCCCGCGCAAAATCATTTCCTTTGCCGCGCTTACACCGATCAAGCGCGTCAAGCGTTGCGTACCGCCGAGCGCCAACACCATGCCCATTTTAATTTCTGGCAAGCCGAAAATCGTGCGCACCGAGGCTAACCGAAAATCGCACGCGAGCGCCAGCACCAAGCCGCCGCCGTATGCCAAACCATTGATTGCCGCGATCGTCATTTGCGGCAACGTTTCAAGCGCATCAAACGTGGCGCGCCATTTACTTATTTCAGCGCGCGTTTGCTCAGGCGTAAAGGTTTCGCCAATGTGCGCAAGCATGTCCATGTCTGCGCCAATCGAGAACACTTTGCTTGCACCGGTGAAAATGATCGCCCGCGTGGCGGTGTTGTCGCGCATTTGCTCAATCACGCCGCGCAATTCATCAATCATTTCGCTGTTGAGCGCGTTCCGTTGGCTGGGCCGATTTAAGGTAATGGTTGTGATCGCATCTTGCGATTCGATGCGGAGTGTTTTGGTCACGCTTCCTCGATCCGATGGCGGGTGATGATTTGCGCACCGGGACGAATGGTCGCAATCACCGAACAGTATTTATTTTCCGATAGATCAATCGCGCGGCGCACGAACTCGGCGTTGATGGACTTGCCACGCACAACATATTCGATGGTGATGTGCGTAAAAGCCCAGGGCGCGTCATCGTTCTGAAGTCCGGTGACCGAAATTTCAATGCCGCTGAGCGCTTGCCGCTGTTTTTGCAAAATCTCCGCGACATCATGCCCCGAACAGGTTGCCACACCCAGCAACAATAAATCCGATGCTTTGACGCCGAGCCACGCGGGTTCATGCTGGTCCGATTTGCCGATCACCAATGGCGTGCCGCGCGAATCCACGCCCGCGAACAAACCACCTTCGATCCAACGCGCGGAGACAGTTGCGGTTGCCATTTATTCCTCTTCGTTCAGTTTCAAGACTGCCATAAACGCCTCTTGCGGAATTTCAATCGTGCCAAAGCGTTTCATGCGTTTCTTGCCTGCCTTTTGTTTTTCGAGCAATTTTTTCTTGCGCGTAATATCGCCGCCGTAACATTTTGCTAGCACGTCTTTGCGGATCGCGCGAATCGTTTCCCGCGCGATGATTTTGCCGCCAATCGCGGCTTGGAGCGGCACGGGGAACATTTGGCTAGGAATCACTTCTTTCAATTTGCGGCACAATGCCGCGCCGCGCGCATACGCATAATCCTTGTGCGCGATCATCGAAAGCGCGTCCACCGGGTCTTCGTTCACGAGAATGTTGAGTTTGACGAGTTCGCTCGCGCGATAATCGGCGAACGAATAATCGAGCGAGGCATAGCCGCGCGTGCGCGATTTGAGTTGGTCGTAAAAGTCAATGATCAATTCGGAAAGCGGCATCAGATAAGCCAGCATCACGCGCTGTTCGTCCAGATATTCCATCTTGTCAAACGTGCCGCGCCGCGCGATCACCAAATCCATCACCTGACCAATGTACTCTTTCGGCGTAAAAACTTGGATGTGCATCCAGGGTTCTTCGATTTCGGCGATCTCGGTTGGGTCGGGCATTTCCGCCGGGTTGTCTACCGAAATCACATCGCCGGAATTTTTCAGCACGCGATATTCTACGCTGGGCGCCGTCGCGATCAAGTTGAGATCGTACTCGCGTTCCAAACGTTCTTGCACAATGTCGAGATGCAACAAACCGAGAAAGCCACAGCGAAAACCGAAACCGAGCGCGGCAGATGTTTCCGGAATGTATGTCAGCGAGGCATCGTTCAATTTCAATTTGTCGAGCGCGTCGCGCAACAATGGATAATCATTCGTCTCAACCGGATAAAAACCGGCAAAGACCATCGGCTTGGCGGGACGATAACCCGGCACTGCGGTCGTCGCGGGATTGTCACTGCTGGTGATCGTGTCGCCAACCGCAATGTCGCGCACATTTTTCAAACCGGTGGCAACATAACCCACTTCGCCCGCGCGCAATGTGTCGCCCGCAACCATCTTGGGCCGGAACGCGCCAACTTCGAGCGCGTCAATCTCTAAACCCGACGACATCAATTTCAGTTTTGGGTTCTTGGGTAACTCGCCATCCATCACGCGCACATACGCCACGACGCCTTTGTACGCGTCATACTTGGAATCGAAAATAAGCGCGCGCAATGGTTGCGTGGAATCACCTACGGGCGGCGGAATTTGCGCGACGATAGCTTCGAGGATGTCGGCTGTGCCGGTGCCGTCTTTGGCAGAGGCGCGAATGACAAACTCGGCAGGCACATTCAACAGGTTTTCGATTTCCTTGGCAACTTCGTCGGGCCGCGCGGAGGGGAGATCGATTTTGTTGACGACCGGAATGATCGTAAGGTTGTGTTCGAGCGCGAGATAGAGATTGGCGAGCGTTTGCGCTTCGACGCCTTGCGTCGCGTCCACCACGAGGATTGCGCCTTCACACGCCGCGAGCGCGCGCGAGACTTCGTAGGTAAAGTCTACGTGTCCGGGCGTGTCAATCAAATTCATTTCGTAATCATTGCCATCGTGCGCGTGATACAACATTCGCACCGCTTTGGCTTTGATCGTAATACCCTTTTCACGTTCCAAGTCCATCTGATCCATCACTTGCTCGACCATCTCGCGTTTGGTCACCGTGCCAGTGAGTTCGAGCAAGCGATCCGTCAAGGTAGACTTGCCGTGATCAATGTGGGCAATAATACATAGGTTGCGTATGCGTGTCTGATCCATCGCCGCGCATTATAGCACGTCTTAGGCACACACGCTAATTGAAAAAGACCTGTCCGGTTTCGCGCACCTGACAGGTCTAGTCTTTTTCGTTTGCGCTACCGCGACGAGATCAGCCGCGGTTGATATTCGGTGGTGATTTCGCGCACATCTACCATTTGCATGCCGAGTTTTTGAATTTCGGTGACTAGGGTCTCGCGTTGAACTTCTTGGACTTTTAAGGTTGCCAAGTAATACGATGCATCAGCTCCGTGAAAAACGACCAGGCTGATGATATTGCCGCCGCTTGCCGCAATGCTAGTCGTCAGTTTTGCCAACTGCCCTTTTGATTCACCGATATGCACGGTGATGCGGAGACCCTTTTCGCGTCCGCCCAAGGCTTCTGCCATCGTGCGAAAAATATCGGTCTCGGTGATAATGCCGACCACCTCATTGCCGCGCACGATCGGCAGACTGCCAATCTTGTGATCGACCATAATCCGCGCCGCTTCTTCCAGCGGGCAATCTTCTTCCACGGTGATCACACGCTTGGTCATAATGTCTTTGAGGGTCAATTTGGCAAGGAGGTAATGAATCTCAAACACACTGAGTGAAGTGGCGGGCGAGGGCGACGCATAGAGCAAATCTTTTTCGACGACAATGCCGACAAGATGACCTTGCTTGTCTACCACCGGCAAACGGCGAATTTTTTTCTCGCGCAACAATTGTAGTGCATCTTCAAACGTCGTTTCAGGATGAACGACAATTGGATTAACTGTCATTCGTTCTCGAACCAGCATGGGACACCTCCACAGTGGGGCGGAATATGTGTAGCGCGAGTCAACCACGCTCACTCTCTTATACTATATCGCAAAGCGAAAAAGATTGCAAGGCACCCAGCTTGAGGATGATCGGCTTGTTACGGCGCAATCTCAGCGAGGACGTGATCGCCTGTGACTTGGCTCACGCGCGCGGCAGTGATGTGGTTTGTCAGGTTCGCATCGCTTGCCGCGAGGACACGGATATAGTTATCGGAATAGCCCGACCAAACGGAAGGCGGAACGCTTCGCGTGAAAGATAAAGGATGAATTTCCAAATCCGTCGCTTGGTTTTCGTCTTTTTCCTGTGTTTCCCATAACACCGATAATTCGCGTCCGATAAATTTTGCGGCGAACGCCGACATGCTCGCGTCGCCGACGGCTTGCATTTGCTTGACGCGCGATTCTTTGACAGCATCCGAAACTTGCAACGGCAACTCCGCCGCCACCGTGCCACTACGCGCCGAGTACGGAAAAACGTGGACGCGCGAGAATTGCATCTGCCGCACAAACCCCAGCGATTGTTCAAACTCAGCGTCGCTTTCGCCGGGAAAGCCAACAATGACGTCGGTCGTAATGCCAACGTCGGGAATTTTTTCGCGCGCGATGGCGACCGCCCGCGCGAATTGATCCGTTGAGTACGGTCGCCGCATTCGGCGCAGAACCGTATCGGCGCCGCTTTGCAGTGACAGGTGTAGATGGCGGCAGAGACGTTGATCGCTGAACAAATCCAACAACGCCGCGTTGAGATCCCAGGGCGCGATGCTCGTCAAGCGCAGGCGCGGCACATTCGTCTCCGCTAGGATCGCGGCGACGAGATCACGCAGATTGAGCGCGCTACTCGTCCGATACGACGAAATCTGAACGCCCGTTAAAATAATTTCCTTGTACCCCGCATCCACCAACGACTTGACCTCGCTCACCACATCGGCAAGCGCACGGCTCGACTCTTTGCCACGCGCGATCGGAATGATGCAATAGGTGCAACTCATATTGCACCCGTCTTCGATCTTTACGAATGCGCGGGTTTTGGAAGTTAGCAGTTGGAAATTAGAAGTTGGAAATGTCAATTCAGAAAATTCTGGATTCTGAATTCTGAATTCTGCAATTCTTTCTACCAGATGATCCTTCTCCGCATTCGGCACAACCAACGCAACGTTCGGCAATTTCTTGGCTTCATCTGGCGTTACACTGACAAAACAACCCGTGAGCGCGATTTGCGCATTCGGATTGGCACGCGCGAGTTGCCGCGCCATCTGCCGCGATTTGCGCGCGGCAACGTGCGTAACCGTACACGTATTCAACACAATATAATCTGCGCGCGCCGGATCGTCGACAATTTCGTGACCATCGTTCGTGAACCGCCGCGCCCATTCTTCTATTTCGCTTTCGTTGAGTTTGCACCCAAGCGTCGAGAGATAAATTTTCATGGCGGCGAGCATAGCATTTTTCAAAGAGCGTGTCAAACGCTATGCCAACACA
>JBBIUF010000026.1:41022-42128 GCA_037440365.1 Chloroflexota bacterium | reverse complement strand
GGCGGAAGTAAATTGATTTTCGTCCGAATCAAATCGGGAATCGCAAATGCTTCTTCGCGCGGCAAAACTTTCACGCGAATATCACGCGCCGCCGCAATTTCCGCGTTCACTTTTTCTTCAACATCGTGCGCGAAATCCGCGCTCATGTGCTCTAGCTCAAAATCCATTCGCGCCGCCAGCGGTTCCATATCGCCGCCCGTCACACTGACGCCGTAATCGCGCCACATCATGCCGCACAAAATATGCAACGCCGTATGCGTCCGCATCAACTTGTGGCGCCGCTCCCAATCGATGATACCGTGAACCTGGGAGCCTACTGCAAACGTCGCCGCGCGATCCAATTTGTGCCAGACCTCGCCCGCTTGTTTTTTCACTTCAAGCACGCGGTACATTTCACCGGCAACATTCAATACGCCCTGGTCGCTCGCTTGCCCGCCGCCGCGCGGATAAAACGCCGTGCGGTCAAGCGAAACCAGGTCACCATTGACAGCGGTGATGGTCGCATCGAATTCTTTCAAATACGCATCGGATTGGTAAAGCAGTTCGGTCATCAAAACCTCATTTCTGACACCTGCACTTGCGTGCGGTAAGTGTTCAAGATTTCTGATTTAGGATTTCGCTTTTTTTGCCAAAACGATTTTCAAATCATAAATCAGAAATCGAAAATCCTAAATAGAAAACCGCTCATCCTCAAGGGACGAGCGGTTGCTCGCGGTACCACCCTTTTTAGTGTGTTCGTGCGATAGTTGGTTAGTGCGTTAGTTGAACGACCAACTATCGTCCGATTGCACTCACTCGATCAAAGACCATCATCTTTGCGTCTTGTGTAACGATTGACGAGACCGTCGCAATCTACTGGTCAATGAGCCAATTTACCAATTTTTCAATGAGCCAAACACGTCTAGCAGAATGGTGCATTGGTTTGTTGGGACATTGGAAATTGTTTTTCGTTGCGCCGCTACGGAAGGATTTTCGACGAGGTTCACGCATTCGGCTTACACTGTCCCGAACTCGCTGGGCGATTCACTCGCGTACTCGTTTCCATCATCGCGTTTGCGCCGCAAGTATAGCGAATTAAATTCGTCTGTCAAGTGGCTAGTAACTCG
>JBBIUF010000026.1:0-40922 GCA_037440365.1 Chloroflexota bacterium | reverse complement strand
GCTAGTAACTCGATAAATATTTTTCCAATTCCCACGCGCTCACTTCCAGCCGATAATCTTCCCATTCGAGCCGCTTGGCGCTGATAAATCGCTCGCTGATATGCGGACCGAGCGCATTGCAAACCACCTCGTCTTTTTCGAGCACATCGAGCGCCTGATTCAATGAACCCGGCAAAAGTTCCGGCGCAGAGCGACGCTGCGTATCGCGCAAATACAAATTTTCTTCCGTCGCTTCAGGCACAGTCAATTCACGGCGAATACCATCGAGTCCAGCGGCAAGCATCACCGCGAACGCTAGATACGGATTACAACTGGGATCAGGACAACGCAATTCAAGCCGCGTGGATTCCAGGCTTGACGCGCGCGGCACGCGAATGAGCGCGGAGCGATTGATGCGCGCCCAACTGATATACACGGGCGCTTCATAGCCCACCACCAATCGCTTGTACGAATTGACGAGCGGCGCAAGCACCGCGCACATGCCGCGCGCGTGCGCCAATTGTCCCGCGATAAATTGCTTTGCGATTTTGGACAAGCCATGCGCGTCACCTGGATCGCCAAACGCATTTTTGCCGGTCGCTTGATATGCCAAGCTCTGATGCACGTGCATCCCGTTGCCCGCAATTCCGCGAATCGGTTTGGGCATGAACGTGCCATACAAACCATTTAACTGTGCGATGATTTTCAACACGAGACGAAACGTGACCGCGTTGTCAGCAGTCGTCAATGCATCCGAATAGCGAAAATCAATTTCGTGCTGTCCCGTCGCAACTTCGTGATGCAACGCTTCGACCTGGATGCCGAATGCGGTCAACGTCGTCGTCATCTGCCGCCGTAAACCTGCCGCCATATCCGAGGGCGCATCGAAATAACTGGCGCTGTCATGCGGCACCGGCGGAATCAAACCGCCATCGGCGTGCGGCCTGAGCAGAAAAAATTCCAACTCGGGACCGGTGTTATATACCAAGCCCATCTCGGCGGCTTGCGCCAGCACACGTTTGAGCGCGGCGCGCGGATCGCCTTGAAACGGCTGCGCGTCGGGCGTGAATACATCGCAGATCAACCGCGCGGTCGCTTCGTCGCCACCGAGCCAGGGCAAGATCGCAAACGTGGCAACATCGGGACGCAGGTGCATGTCGCTCTCGGCGACCCGCGCGAAGCCTTCAATCGAAGAACCATCGAACCAGATACCATGCGCGAGCGCATTCGGCAATTCATCAACTGGGATGGTCACATTCTTGACCATGCCAGCAACATCAGAAAATTGTAAATCAATATACCGAATGTGATTCTGTTCGACGCGCGTGAGGATTTCGGCTGAATTAAGCATCATGGGGTCCAATAATTTTCTCTAGAATTGCAAGCACGGGTTGGGCATATCCTGGGTAATTGCCGTGCGGTGCGCACGCCAATATCTGGCATCCGTCAGCCGAACATACGGGTTTTAGTGCAGGGCTTGGAGCGTAAACGCCAAGACCACGATCGCGACAATCACCAGCACGCCAAATCCAAACGCCTTGATGAATTGCGTTTGCATCAACGAACCAGATTTCGGCGCGGCGGTTTTTTCGAGCAACGCCAGGTTTGCGTTTTCAGGATGTTCAAGCGCGGCAATGAAAGCGCGCATATCTGCGTAACGCGCATTGGGTTCGCGTTGCAAACATTGCGCAACCACCGCCGCGATCTGCGGCGAGATCCCAGGTCGCTCACGATCCAAGCGCGGCGCAACTCCGTTGAGATGCAACGCCATCACTGCGAGGTTATTGTCGCCGGTAAACGGCGTTTTACCAGCCAGCATCTCAAACATAATTGTGCCAAGCGCATAAATATCTGTGCGCGCATCGCCGCGTTTGCCATCCACTTGCTCGGGCGCCATGTAATCCGGTGTGCCCGCCGTTGCGCTCAAATTTGAATACGTGACGCGATGCGCGCCCTTGGTCAATGCCAAGCCGAAATCCATAATCACCGGCTGACCTTCCTCGGTGATTAAAATATTTTCGGGTTTCAAATCGCGATGAATCACATCATGGTCATGGCAATACGCCATCCCGTCGGCGATCTGGCTGACAATCGAAATAACTTGATCGGGCGGCATCGGCGCAGATTCCGTGATGATGTCACGCAATGATTTACCGACGACTAATTCAGTCACGAGGTACGGCATTCGATTATATTTGCCTGAATCGAGTCCGCGCAAAATCGCCGGATGCGCGAGCGTTTTCATCACGTGTAACTCGCGCTGAAAACGCTCGTACTGCGCCGGGTCACCCAGCATACTCGCGTCGGGAATTTTGAGCGCAACGTCACGCCGCGTCAATACATCGAACGCGCGATAAATATCGCTCATCCCGCCCTGGGCAAGGTGATCCTGGATTTGATAGTGATCGAATTGATCCCCAATTTGTAACATGTCGGGCGCTATTATAGCATAACTGCTCATTGCTCGCTATTCCATTTCCGCCATTATGCACGCGGCGAAAACATGATGATGCCCACGCCGATCAACGCAACCATGCCACCGATCAGATCAAAACGATCTGGCAAGTGATGATCGATCAACCAACCCCAGAGGATCGCAAGCGCAATAAAGACGCCACCATACGCGGCGTAGACTCGTCCAAAATTTTCAGGTTGAAAGGTGGGAATAATACCGTACAAAAACAGAATACCGCCACCCAGCACAGCCAACCCAATGCTTTTGCCTTCGCGCAACCAGAGCCACACCAAATAGCCGCCGCCAATTTCGCAGATGCCAGCGGCGATAAAATAAAAGAGCGAGCGCACAATTGCCATGCAAGTTTTTCCACATCTAGGGGCGTTGCCGCCGATTAATTTTGAACCAGGTCACTCACGCACAATAACGGATTCTGCCGCCGCGAAAATAAATCGCGTAACGTCCAACTTTTGTGCGGCGCATCGTTTTCCACTGAAGCATGCGAAAAGCCATGAATATGGACTGTCACCGCCGATGCGTTATCATCGGTCTCGCGTTCCAGCGCAAGATCGATCAAACGCTGGCTGAGATCGCGCGCGTCATGCGCGTGCGACGCGACTTTGGCAAATTCGTGATCTTCGATTACCGACCACACGCCGTCACTGCACAACACAATGCGGTCGCCTTCTTTCAGAGCGAATTGCGCAATGTCCGGTTGCACAAACAAGCCCAAGCCGATCCCTTTGGTCAAGATCGATCGTTGCGCGTGCGTGCGCACCTTGTCCGGTGGCAACACTTTCATTCGCACCAAGTCGCCAACCGTTGTATGATCGTTGGTCAAGCACATCGCCCGCCGATCGCGAATCAGGTATGCGCGGCTATCGCCGACATGCGCGAGATGGAGTGTGTTGCCAACCACGCCCACCGCGGTCAGTGTCGTACCCATGCGCCCGGCGTTCAAGTGTTGCGCGGTTTTATACACGCCCAGGTTTGCCTGTTCGACGCCCCGCCGCAACACTTGGGGGATGGGCATCACGCGTTCGCCGTAAAACGCTTCGAACATTTTCTCCAGCGCCAATGTTGATGCCATGCGTCCGTGCGCGTACCCGCCCATGCCATCCGCCAACGCATACAGCCAGCCGCGTTCCAACGGCAACTGCTGATCGGATAACTGGATGGCATCCTGGTTGTCTTCGCGCACGGGACCGACATGGCTCACGCCGCTACTTTCAATTTCCGCGACCAATTTTTTCAAATCCACTCGCCTCCCAGTACCTTGCGTTGCGTCCCGCTCGACTTTTCCTCCAGAACCGAGCGAGACGCAAACGCAAGCACACACTTATTTCCCAATGACCATACGTTGCGGTTTCGGCACAATCGCCCGTCCTTGCCGCTGACTCGTGAGCACAAAGTAAAGCACGCTCAACACCAGCCACGCGCCCGAAATTCCAAGCGCCAGATACGTTGCCTGCGCGGTCGAGCCGCCGGTAATTACGCCAATGACAAAGATGGCGAGCAACATAATGACGTTGACGAGTAAACCAAGCGCGGGAATGATGCCATGCTTAAAAAGACTAAATTCCTTGGTCCCCAGGAACGCAACTGTGGTCAAGCCACAGATCAGTGCATACAACACGAACGTTCCCAGGTTCGATGCCAACGTGATCCCGGTCAGCGCAACCACACCACCGATTACGCCAATCGTGCCGATGAGACCCGAGATCACAACCATGACGATGATGCCCACATACGGCGTCGCATATTCGTCGTGCAACAAACCCATGATGTCAGGCATCTCGGCGTCTTGCGACATGGCGAAACTGATCCGCACACCGGTATTCATCGCGGCAAGCGTCGTGCCGAGAATCGCAATGACGACGGTAGCGGCAATGATCAGCATAAACGCAAATCCGTTGCCGCCAAGAAACGCATTGCCAATTTGCACGGCCAGATCACCAATCGGCGCGCTGGATAAGCCCGCCGCGTCAATTCCAGTAAGAATTTTTCCATCAGCGCCAGCCATGGTGAGTTTGTCGCTCAAGGCATAGTTCGCGGCAAAGTATTCGAACAAATAAGCCAGCAAACCTTGGATCGCCAGCGACAAAATAACGCCGCGCGGAATATCGCGTTTGGGGTTGATTGCTTCCGCACCCAACGCGGTGGATGATTCAAAACCCACGAGGATCAAAATTGCAATCGTCGATTGAAATAACAGTCCGGCAAAATTATGCGGCAAAACAATCGACGCGCTGGTCGGATGATACCAACCGGCTGGTGAAACGCCGAGCGGATTCTGGACCCGGAACATGATCGCGAGTACGCTAAAAGCCACTAACGCCGTGAGCTGGATCACGTTGATCACAATGCTTGCGATTGTCGATCCAGAGATGCCGCGCATTGCAATGGAACCGACCAACGCGGAAAACACCCACGCGACGACGACCTGCGCCCAGATCGGCAAATCAATTCCGAACTGTCCCGCGATGTAAGTAATCAACACCGCCATAAATGCAACCATGACGCCGGGATACACCCAGTAAAACAAATGCGCCGCCCAGCCCGTAATAAATTTCGCTACGCGCGCCCAGCGGCGATGCGATGGCTCTTCGCGATCGAGAAATGCTTTTTCGGCGAAATAGTACGCGCTACCACTGCCCGCGTCGGGGTAGCGGCGCGCCAATTCGGCAAAGGCAAACGCGGTGAGGAACGCGACGATCAAGGCGGCGACAATGCCCGTCCACATATCCAAGGCCGTACTCGTGCCGTTCACGTCTGTGTTCGCGGCTTGCAATTGGAACGTCATCCACAAAAATGCACCCGGCGCAATCAGCGCCATGGCGTTCACCGTCACACCAGTCAAACCCAGGGTTTTTTTCATGCCTGGACTGGCTTTCGGGGTTTGTGTAGACATGGGCTCCTCCTTGAAAATTTGGAATAAATTTTGGGTAATAAAAAGCTCTCGAAACAAAACAGGCGCTGTCTTGCTTCGAGAGCTTCATGGCTCTCAGCGAATGTTCACGCATTCGCGGTATTGAATTGAAGGTTACATCAGCAAACGCAACTGGGCGTTTGGTTTGCATCACAGCAACGCTGCGCGCCGTCTACTTAGAATTGGTTCCAGAGATGCTGATTCGTAACTTCGTGGTGGAACACAATTTCCGATGATTTGATCAAGGAACCCAATCGGCGTGGGCTGCGATGCGCAACGTTGAGCTTGACGTCGGCATACTTTGCTTGCACGTCTTTGCCCAAGATGTCTATCACAAATTTGCTGTTCGAGAAATAATCAATCGCGTCGTAAATGTTGTCGGGCAAGGTCCGGATACTGGCTTGCTCGCCGGATTTGGGATCTAGTGGACCTTCCAAGCCGGTCTTGAGCAGAGCGTAGAGCGCGAGATACGGATTGGCATCCGGAGCAATCGAGCGAACTTCGGTGCGCATCGAACGCGCATTGCCAATCGGAATCCGCACCATCGAGCCGCGATCAATCGCCGACGCCTTGATTTGATTCGGCGCTTCAAAGTGCGGGTCAAGCCGGCGATAGGCGTTGACACTCGAATTGAGAATGAGACAAATGTCTAGCGCGCTCGTGAGAATGCGGGCGATAAAATCCCAGCCCATTTGTGACAAATTTTCGCGCCCATTCTTATCCCAGAACAAGTTCGTCGAGCCGCGCGAGATGGAAAGATTGGTGTGCATCCCGTTGCCGTTGACGCCGGTAACCGGCTTTGGCAAAAAGCACGCGGTCATGTCCATTTTCTGGGCGACCTGACGCGACAATAATTTATAGAGCAAGATCTGATCGGCGGCAATGCTCACTTCGGTGTATGAATAATTCATTTCGAACTGAGCGGGCGCAACTTCGGGGTGATCTTTTTCGTTCTCGAAACCGAGCGCGCGCTGGGCTTCAGCCGAGGCATCAATAAACGTGCGGAGCGCGTCGCCGGGCAACGAGTGATAATACCCCCCCGTGCTGATAAATTCAAAACGGCTTGTTTCCAAATATCGTTGTTCGGCGTTGCGACCAGCGAATACGAACCCTTCGATTTCGTTGGCGGCGTTGCAAACTGTGCCGTCTTTAGCATAGAGCGCTTCGGTGAACGCTTTCAACTTGCCGCGCATGTCCGCCGAGTACGGCGTGCCATCGCGTTCGAGCACATTACCAAACACCAATACTTTGCCAGGTCCAAACAAGTCCGCAGGCAACCAATAAAACGCGGGCCAGTCAATGCTCAAGCGCAGATCCGATTCTGCTTGTTGTGAAAAGCCGCGAATCGAAGAACCATCAAAGGTCAAGTTGTCTGCCGATTTGAGCAAGAATTTTTTGTCATAATCGAGCATATGCAGGCGACCTTCCAAGTCCGAAAAGCACACGGTCACAGCTTTGATGCGCTTTTCGTCGGCGAGGTCTTTCATGCGCGCTTCTTGAAATGCGTGCGCCGGCGTCCGTGCCAGCCGCTCTGCTTTAATTTGCAGATTCAATTCTTCCAGATGGTCGTACGAAATTTCCAAAAAATCACGTAACAGGCTTGACATTCAAATCTCCTTTCAAATTGAAAATATATTTTCTATTTCCGCACAATTCTTTGCTTGCTTGGCAATCTGGACCGTCTAGCGATAAAAATACGAGTGCGGCAAAACCACTAGGGAAAAAATCGCATCGGCCGCATCGCCGATCAGCGAGCCCCACACCGCAGACAAGCGAGACCACGCGAAACGCAACCGGGCGCATCAAGCCAGGCACTTTACCAACCGACCATCTCAATCTATAGCGGCGCTTGGCTTCAACTCACGCCGGTAAGAAAACAAAAAACTCTCGGACAAGCGCGACCCCGCGTTTATCCAAGAGCTTCTCGGCTTAAGTCCAGTGCGTCATGGCACTTGTTCAATTAACTGATTCCATTATATCAAAAATAAACCCTCGGTCAATTGGTAATTTGTCCAAACTGGGAATTTAATTATTGGTGCAAATTGCCCTATACCACATGAAAGGATCGTACCGTCCCGTGACAACTAGGAGAAGGGCTTTGGCTGAAAAAATGAAAACCTGCTTGCGCTCAGGAAGCAGGTTGGGGGTCTAACGGGTTTTCACTGTCAAGGATTGGTAAATGCGCAATAAATTACTGCGGTGCAACTGTTTCACCAAGCCATCAAGCGCAATCGGTGAATAACCGCACGCTTCAAGGGGGATTTCGTTGACCAAACGTTCTTTTGAGGTGCGCGTAGAAAGTTTTTCTTTCACTTTGGCATAAATGCAGTCGAGGTATTCAATCGCGGCATCAAGCGTTTCATCAATTTCGCCTTTTAACAACACCTCGCCGTGACCCTGGACTATATTTTCAAGGTTCATGCTCTTGATCATACGCAAGGTGTCTTGCAACACTTCGCGGTCACCCCAGAAAATATAGGGGAGCGGCATCACGGCGTCGCCCGCAAACAAAATTTTCTCGCCTTCGACAAAGACGCCAATGCCATCCGCCGTGTGTCCCATCAACGGAAACAAGCGAACGACCCGATCGCCCAACGCAAGTGTAATTTTGTCGGGAAAAGTTATATTCGGCAAGCGCAACGCGACTTCGGCAAGCTCGGGTGTCTGGGCTTTGGCTTCGGCCAAGTTTTTTTCGCCCGATTTCCGCATCACTTCGCGACACCGTTCGCCGGACACAATATCGGCATCCTCAAATAAATAATTACCATACACATGATCGGCGTGATGATGCGTATTCACAACATAGCGAATCCCCCGTTTGGATTCGCTCTTTAGAAAGTCAATCATCTCGCGGGTTTCGCGCGGGAACGGCAAGGTATCAACAACGATCGTACCTTCGCTCGTGACAATCGCACCAGCGGTAACTTGGGCGTATGCTTCGCTCGTGAACACATAGATATTTTCGGTGACTCGCTCTTTACGCATTGCGCGTTGACTCCACTCTTCCCCGAACAGCCAAAATAATTTTCTACTCAACGAACGTTGGGCAGAATAGCATATTGCAAAACCGATGTCAAGCCCCCGATCCGCAATTCGCCCCGTCACTGCAATAAAACGACGGCGATGTAATTCGCCGTCGCGCCTACTGCTGAAAAAAATGCAATTCCACCATGCCGTGTGCGACCAGGGTTGTGAACCTGTTTTCACAGGTGGGTGACTACTCGTCAAGCGGTCCGGCCTCCCGAAGGAGCGGGCGCGCTCTCAGCAGAACCGTCTCCCGACGTACAAGTGTTGGCTCAAACGCCAGAGGTGCATCACGAACACAGCAGGATTGCGATTGGGAATGTAGCACCAACAAAAATAAAAGTCAAATTTACTTTGGCATAATCTATTTTTTTTCGCAAATTGTTTCTGGGCACGCACATAATTTTGCTCAAACGCTAACCTTAAATTTTTAGGTCAATAAAAAAGCGGAGCGGGCGCTCACCCGCTCCGCAATGGATCACTTGATTGCCAAACGCAATTCGTTTAATTGTGCCGGCGCAATTTCCGAGGGGGCATCCGTCATCAAGTCCGTCGCTTGCGCGGTCTTGGGAAACGCAATCACTTCGCGGATACTTGTTTCGTCGCACAAGAGCGCGACCAGGCGATCAATGCCCGGCGCAATCCCGCCGTGCGGCGGCGCGCCATACTCGAACGCCGTAAGCATGTGCCCGAACCGGGCAAATGCATCCTCGCGCGAATAGTTGAGCAACGCCAAAACTTTTTCCTGCACGTCGCGGCGATGAATGCGGATACTGCCGCTCGCCAACTCAAAGCCGTTGCAAACCAGGTCATAGCAATTCGCGCGCACCTTGCCCGGATCGGTGTCAAGCAATGCCAGGTCTTCCTGCTTGGGCGACGTAAACAAATGGTGCGCCGCGTCCCAGCGATTCAATTCGGCGTTCCACTCAAACAATGGAAAATCAACGACCCAGGCAAACGCCAGCCTGTCCTTGTCCACCAAATTCAAACGCCGTCCTAGTTCCAAGCGTAACGCGCCAAGCGCGGCGGTAACCACCGCCGGTTGATCTGCGACAAACAAGAGCAAATCACCGGTTTCGCCTTGCAAGGTCTGAATGAGTGCGCGCATTTCTGCCTCGCCTAAAAATTTGGCGATGGGCGATTTAACGCCTTCGGCGGGCAATGCCACGACAGCCATGCCTTTCGCGCCTTTGGCTTTCGCCAGGTCGGTGAGTTCGTCGATCTGTTTGCGCGTGTATGCCGCGCAACCCGGCACGCGGATACCTTTCACTTGAGCGGCGGTCGCAAACACTTGAAATTGCGTTGAATGGGCCAACGCGCTGACATCTGTCAATTCCATGCCAAAGCGCAAATCTGGTTTGTCGCTCCCATACTTGGCTAGCGCTTCCGCATAGGTCAAACGCGGAAACGGCGACGGTAATTTTTTATGCGGCGCAACCACCGGAATCATTTCAGTAAAGCAACCTTCGATCAAATTCAAAATGTCGTCTTGTTCCGGAAACGCCATTTCAAGATCGAGTTGCGTGAATTCTGGTTGGCGATCGGCGCGCAAATCTTCATCCCGGAAGCAACGCGCAATTTGATAGTAGCGATCAAAGCCCGCGACCATCAGCAATTGTTTTAACTGTTGCGGCGATTGCGGTAACGCATAAAATTCGCCGGGGCGCACGCGGCTTGGCACGACGTAATCGCGCGCGCCTTCCGGCGTACTTTTGATCAGAATCGGCGTTTCAATTTCGATAAAACCGCGCGCATCTAAATAATCGCGCATGAATTTGATCGCGCGATGCCGCACTGTCAAATTTCGTTGCAAGCGTTCGTGGCGCAGATCGAGGTAGCGATATTTAAGGCGCACCGATTCGTCCACGTTTTCTTCAACGTTAATCAAAAACGGCGGCACTTTGGAATCGTTCAAAATTTCTGCGCGTTGAACCAAGACTTCAATGTCGCCCGTCGCGTGCGCGGCATTTTCTTGCCCCGCCGGACGCGCCTCAACTTGTCCCACAATTTGCACGACAAATTCCGAGCGCAAGTTCGTCGCAAGCGCGTGCGCTTCGGGCGCGACGGCGGGATTGAATACAATTTGGGTCAACCCAAAATGATCGCGCAGGTCAATGAAAATGAGTCCGCCGTGATCGCGGCGGCGATGCACCCAGCCCGCGAGCGTAACGGTTTGGCCAATGTGTTCTTTACGCAGTTCTCCGCACGTGTGTGTCTTGAGCATTTCTTTTTGCCTCAAAAAATTTCGTTGGATTATATAACACAACCTTGCCAAAGCTTGTCCAGCATAAAACGCCAAACCTTGATCTGGTTTTACAATTGAAACGGCGGCGTCATGCCAACAAACAGCCACCACAAGGCTGTAATCGGCGGACCAATCACGCGCGCCAAGATGCGAGTGCCTAGAAATTGATCGAGTATCACGAATCCGATGATCACGAACAGACCATAAATTTCAACTTGGGCAATGCGAAAATACCAGGACTCGGGCAAGACCACTTGCCACAACCGCGAGCCATCCAAGGGATTAATTGGAATGAGATTAAAGATTGCCAAACCCAAACTCAGCCAAACCGCAAAGATCAACATTTGGCCAAATGGAAAATACTGGAATTCCGGCGGTAAAAAATCAACATTGATCACGCGTTGTGGCAACAGTGAAACCCAGTGAAAGCGCAATGGGATTGCCAGCAGAGCCGCTAAAAGCAAATTCGAGACTGGACCGGCAAGCGCGACGAGTGCCATGCCGACACGTGGATTGGGCTTGAGTTTCTGCGCGTCAATCCGCACGGGCTTGCCCCAACCGAACCCAACCAGCACCAGCATCAAGACGCCCCACGGTTCCAAGTGCGCCAATGGATTGAGCGAAACGCGCCCTGCATTTTTCGACGTTGGATCGCCGAGCCAGTTTGCCATGAGCGCATGGCTCATTTCGTGCACGCTCAATGCAAACAATAACGCCACTAACCAGATCAGGGTTTGCATCAGAATTGCGTATCCTGATGTATTCGCATTACTTGATAAGATCCACCACAGCATAAGCAACCTTCCGCGAACTTGGTTCGCTCATCATTAAGGAAACACAGCGCCCTGAGTCAAGCCGTGTTGCGTTTGTTTATCGTAATCCGTATTGGCGCGATCAATGGCTTTGTAATTTGTATCGAACAAATTCTTGAGTTGCGTATCCAACATATCACAATTACGCGCCGCCAGCACGTTGCCCACTTGACGTTGGTACTCGCGCGCGCCTTGCAAACTCAATGTGACATGGCCCGATTCGTGCTGAATCGTATGTTGCACAAAACCATCCCACTGATCGAAGACGCCAACTGCAAGATTCTTGGTGGAAACGAGCGCGGGCAACGTCATCGTCATGACCAGTCCAATATCCGCGCGATCCAATTCGCACCCCGCCAATGTTGGCTTGGTGTTCCAATGCGCGTTGATAAACCAATCCGTGCGCGCATAATAGCGTCCAGTGACTTCATGCGGGTCCTGAAGTGAATTACTATTGAGCGATTGGGTCAGCTCAGCCGACGTTTTACCGCTTACCGTATAGGTGATGATATTGAGTTGAGAATCAAACGCGACCGGGTACTTTAGCAACGACGCCGTTGGTGTTGCTACCACAATCGCATATGGATTATTCGCCGCGGGCGTCGGCGAGGCTGGAATATAAAACAAGGGCGGCAAACTTGTGCCAGGTGGCAAAACCAGCGTATACGTCGGCGCCGGCGTTGACGTGGCGGACGGCGACGGCGTTGGTCCCGGCGTCCACGTGGCTGGCAAGCCCGAGCCAGGTTGCCGCGTGGCACGAATCGGCGTGGGCGCATCGGAAACAAATGTTACCCCCGCCAAGGACATGAGCACAAAAAACAAGATCAGCAAGCCAACCACGACAACCGCGAAACACCCCAACGCGATATTGAACCACCGCGAGTTCATAGCTGCGCCTCGCAAAGCTGTCCATCACGCACGCGCACCACGCGCCCGGTTGAGCGCGCCAGAGTTTCTTCGTGCGTGACCAGGACAATTGTTTTACCGCCGCGATTTAAATCTGCCAACAACGTAACCACCCGCGACCCTGTTTCGCTGTCCAAGTTGCCGGTTGGCTCATCGGCAAGCAAAATGGGTGGATCATTGACCAACGCGCGCGCAATCGCCACGCGCTGTTGCTCACCGCCGGATAACTCCGATGGTAATTGGGTTGCGCGATCCGCCAAACCCACGCGCGCTAACGCTTCACGCGCGCGTTCGCGCCGCTGAGCCCCATACGAGTTTCGCAGTTCCATGGGAAGCATTACATTTTCCAGCGCGGTCAAGGTTGGTAAGAGTTGGAAAAATTGAAACACAATGCCGATTTTTTCGCCGCGCCATTTTGCCAACGCATTTTCGCCGAGCGTGTTCACCGGCGTACCTGCCACACACACCGACCCGGTATCGGGCTTGTCAATCCCGCCAATCAAATTGAGTAAGGTGGATTTGCCACTGCCCGACGGTCCAACAATCGCCACAAATTGTCCCGCATTAATTTCAAGCGACACATCGCGGAGCGCAAACAATTGGCGCGCGCCAACTGCATACGCGCGCGTCACATGCTCCAAACGAATCAAAGCGCCTTGCGTCATCCCCATTTCCAAGTATAATCCACGGCGCAATGTTTTCCTTCCGCTTACCCGAATCCGAATTTGAAGGTCCGCTCGATCTGCTCTTGCAACTGATCGAACACAGCGAGTTGGATATCACGCGCGTCTCGCTAGCAACTGTTGCCGATCAGTATCTTGCCTTGATTAGTCAACCCGGCAATATCGAATTGTCCGGGCTCGCCGATTACTTGATCATCGCCGCGAAACTGATCTTGATCAAATCGCGTTTGCTTTTGCCGCAACCTGAAACCACCGAGCCAGACGCGGAAGAAGATGTCGGCGATGCGCTCGCACGGCAATTGCGTGAATATAAAATGTTCAAGCAAGCCGCCGCGTTTCTACGCGAGCAACAACAAAAAGGACTGCGCGCATATCCGCGCGCCGAGCCGCCACCGCGCCCACAACCCACACTGTGGAAATTAGAAGGTGTCTCGCCGGACGATTTGACGAATGCGCTCCAACGCGCGTTGAAAATTCGACCCGCCCTGCCTCAAGGCACGCTCAAAGTGCCGCTCTCCGTTTCGATTGATCAAGAGATCGCCAACATTATCGCGATCACGATGAGCCAACCACGGGTGCGCTTTAGCGCACTCCTTGATCGCGCGCAAACACGCGTGGAAATCATCGTCACATTTCTCGCCGTCCTCGAAATGATCAAACGGCGACGCATCCAAGTCGAGCAAGATAGCTTGTTTGGCGAAATTATTTTGGTGCGCCGCGACGATACACCAATCACGCTCGACGAATCAACCAGCAAAGCCGATTGGGATTATACCACATAAGCCGCGCACCGTTGGGTTCACACCAGCGGTTTGATAAATAGCCACACCGAAACAATCAGTCCGACCGCGATCACAAATACGCGAATGTACCGCTGATCCACTTGCTTGGCAGTCCGCGCGCCAACATAGCCGCCGACAATCGCGCCGATTGCCATCAAGATTCCCAAATCCCACACCACGTAGCCTTTGAGCGCGAAAAACAAAAACGCCAAAACATTGATCAACGTGCCCAGGATCGTCTTGAGTCCATTCATGCGGTGAATATCGCGCAAGCCCATCACACTCAACGAACCCAGCATGAGAATACCAATGCCCGCGCCGAAATAGCCGCCGTACGTCGCCACAAACAATTGAAATAAAAATCCCCACACATGCCCCAGCGTGCCGACATTCTCAGTGCCATTGCCAAACTTGAACAAGCGCGTAAAGCGATCCCGGAACGCAAACAAGAGTGTGGCAAACAAGACAAGAAACGGCACCAGGTGATCAAATAATTCTGGCGGCGTAATAATTAGCACCACCGCGCCAAGCAAGCCGCCGACAATACTCGGCACCAGCAATGTGATCAACAGCGTGCGATATAACGCTGTATCCCGTCGGTAGGCAATGGCGCTACTCAACGAGCCGGGCCACATCGCCGCGGTATTCGTCGCATTCGCCGGTATCGGCGGAATGCCAAACGCGATCAACGCCGGGAACGAAATCAAACTGCCGCCGCCCGCCACTGAATTGATCGCGCCCGCGATCATTGCCGCAATAAACAAACCCGCCCAACCCAGTACATGTTCCATAATTTATCCCATCACCGGTAAGATTAATGCCGACGGATGCGCGGCGTCATGGTAAAGCGTTTGCTCCGCCACACGCATCGTTGTCGCCGTGGCGAGCGATTCACCCGTTCCCAGGTTACGCGCCCAGCGCGGATGCGCGCCGCTTGACACTTGCAAGCGAATGCAATGCCCGCGCGCAAACCGCTGCGCCGTCGCCCACAGATCAATTTCGATTCGCACCGTACTATCCGCTTCCACTTGACCAATGCCAGGTTGAATCCGCACCAAACCATCGCACACGTTCAGCGAACGTCCGTCGGGATAGACATCACACACGCGCGCATAGAAATCGGCATACGGTAGTGACGAGCGCACAAATAATTCGGCGCGCACCCGCCCAATGATGTCGCAGTTGTCCGCCAAAGGCAAGGTCGTATACGTCAGCACGTCAGCCCGCGCCTCAAGCACACGATTGTCCACCGCACCCGCACGCGCGGAATAAATTGCGCCACTCAAGACAGGCGTAGGATCGGCAGGATCGTAACGATAGTGATCGGGCGCATACAGGGCGTCTGGTTTTTCGAGTGTCAGTTGTTTTTGCGCGCGCAGGTAAAATCGCGTGGCGGTTGCGGGCGGTGGAAACGCATCAAACTCGCGCCACTCGTTTGCGCCCATCACAAACACTCGCACCGATTGCGCGCGCAAATGACGGCGGCGATTCTTTAGATTTGCATCGAACCAGTCCAAGCCCGTGCGGAGTGTTTCAAACGCACATTCGAGATCGAGATGCTTCCACGGTCCAATGGTCAAATACGGTGTTTGTCCGGCCGCGCGCAATTTCGCGTAATCGTCCAAGAGTTGCCACAATAAAATATCATACCAGCCAGAAACAAAATGCGTCGGGACGCGCACGCGCTCCATCTGTCGGCCAAAGTAGACCGCTTGCCAATAAGACGCGTCCTGGTTCGCGTTTTCATCTCGCAACCATTCGCGATAGTACGGCACTGGCTTGCCGGTTACCCAGGCATCCGCTTCGCCAATTGGCAAATGATTTGCCGCTGGCAAGACCACGCGATCTTGCGCACTTGGATCGAATATGCGAATCAGACTTGCGATTACGCGTTGCGCGGCATTCCCAGGTTGATTGAGATTTGCAATCCACCGTAACATGGCTTCCAGCGCGAACGCGCTCCCGGTGTATGGCGTCAATTGCGATCCGGCAATACTGGGAACCATCGCCTTGAAATATTCCGGCGCGTCGGGCGCAACCGCCCACTGCACATATCCGCCATAGCTTTGCCCCCACATCCCCAGGTTGCCGTCAAACCATTCCTGCCGCGCGATCCAATCGCATGTGGCGCGTCCATCGCGCGCTTCGTCCTTGAACGGGACAAATTCGCCTTCCGAATCGAAACGCCCGCGCGTGTCCTGGACGATGACCTGATAGCCGCGTTCGGCAAACCGTTGCGCGGCGAAATTGTGGATCGCGCCCAGCAATGTGCCGTTACGGCCATACGGCGTCCGCATCAATATCGTTGGAAATTGTCCAGCGCGCTGTGGCGCATAATGATCGGCGGCAAGCAATACGCCATCATCCATCAGAATGCCAAAACCGCGTTGCACACTCACGGCATATTTTGGCGGCGGCAGTTTGAACGCGCGCGCCAGCAAAGGTCGGCGCGCGACATACGCGCCCAGACCGAGCAATGCGGCGGCGGCAAGCCAAAATCGTTTTTTCATTCAGAATCACTCGTCGAATTCATTACGCGCCAGGGTCGAGGGATCAATCGCGGCACGCGCCGTTGATAATCGCGGTACACCTCGCCAAATTCGGCGACGAGCCGGCGTTCTTCATAGATCGAACCAATAAAAAAATAGAGCGTGAACAGCACGTTCAGCGTCAGCAAATTCGCCGACATGACGGGGGTGAGCCAGATCAAGCCGAGACTGAAAAAATAGATCGGATGACGCACCCAGCGATACAATCCCGTCACCATCAAGGGTGATGCCACGGGCACAGCAAATAATTGCGCCAGTCCCACAAATTGCCAGAGATCGGTTTGCAGTAACGCCACAGCCGCACCCGCGAGCGCGAGGAATTGTCCACCCACCATGAACCAGCGCCACGGCGATGGCACAAGGTAAAGCGTTTGATCGGGTAAAACTGCCAGCAAAAGTAACACTGGTAAAAATGAGATCACGGAAAAAACATTATACGCCAAACGATAGACCCGTGCGCCGCCCGCGCCCAATCTATGGCGCACCGCATTTTTGCACCAACGACTCGCCAACACACTGTGCAATACCGTATAGCCGAACCAATAAATCGTCAATGCCAAAACATTCGTCACCATGCTTGCTCCATTCAATCTCGGATTATACCGAGGCTCGGTGTTTTTCGCAACCAAACGAATTCTAGTCTCTTTGCATTTTCGCATGGCGAGAATATAATACCGCATGACATTTCATCCGATTTCGCTTCGAGGTGGCGCATGGCGATAACCGCCCAAGATTTGCATGCAATTCAACAACGGCTGGACACACTCCGTTATGACATTGGCGCGCTCGGCGCGCATGTGTTTGATCACAGCGGACAATTGATCGCGCAAGCCGGACAACATGGCACATTCGACGCCAGTGCATTTCTCGTTTTGCTCGGCGCAACGCTGAACACGGCAACCCAAATTTCGCGCATTCTGAATGATACCGAAGCGCTCGATTTACATTTGCATGAAGGCAATCAGTACGAAATCTATGCGACGCAAATCACGCCGCAAGTTTTTCTCGCGCTCACCGTCGAACGGCAAAATAACACGAGCCGCATCGGGGTGGTGTGGCTGTATTTGCGCAAAGCGATCACCGAACTGCGCGCGCTCGTGAACCGCGCCACCGCCGATTCTGCGCCGCTCGTCGCGCCGCCAACCCCCGCGCTGATTGATTCGGCTCTGGCAAATTCATCGCCAGAGCCGCCATTGTCCCGACGTCGCTTGCGCGCACTCGCCACGCAAGATCAATCTGCCAATTCATCACTTGAAAAAACCGATCCCCCGCCTGAGCCAAAACCGCCAACTCCGCTGACCTTGCAAGACGTGGTCAGTTACGCGCAAGCCAAAGAACTTGGCTTGCTCAACTTGGACGATCTCGAAGGCGATTAAACGACATGAAAAACGACAAACAAAATGCCACCCACGGTTGACCGCACAATAGAAAACCGACGACTGCAGAGTCGTCGGTTTTGGTATATCCCGCTTGCAAACACTGGGCACATTATGCGCCGCGTTCCAGAATGAGTGCGCGGCGCACACGTTCAAACTCATTGTCAACTTGACGCAACCATGCCACCGCGCCCGTCGTCGTTCCGGCGCGTCCGATGAACTCCAACTCTTTGAAATGCGCGGCGAGCGTTGTCGCGCCAAGCGAGGCACTACTGCCCTTGAGCGTATGCGCTGATTTTTGCAGACCTAACGCATCGTCCTGGTCAATCGCCATGCGAAGTGTTTGGATCAAACCCGGTGTTTGTTGCAGGTACAGATCAATCAATTCGCCGACGTAATCCGGGCCACCGTCTTCTTGCAAATAGCGCAAATTCGCAAACACCTTGGGGTCTAGCGGACTCGCCGAATCAGCCAAGGGGGCTGAGGATTCTGGCGGTGGCGCGCTGGCTATGAGCAGTGTCGTTGGCGATGGCATACTCGTCCAGCGTGCCAAGACTTGGCGTAGTTGCTCAAGGTTAACCGGCTTGCTGATATAATCATCCATGCCTGCGGCAAGACACATTTCGCGGTCCCCTTCCATCGCATTGGCCGTCATTGCAATTACCGGCAAATGTCCGCCGCGTATCACTTCCAACTTACGAATCGCTTTCGTGGCGGCATATCCATCCATCGTCGGCATCTGGCAATCCATTAGCACCAGCGCGTACTCCTCTGGCTTGTCTGTCACCGCGGCAACGGCTTGAGCGCCATTCGCCACAGCCCGCACCGCATAGCCAAGTTTTTCGAGTTGCAGAATCGCAAGCTTTTGATTCGCGGGATGATCTTCGGCAAGCAATAACACTTGGGCAGTTTGCGGTTCTGAAGCCAGCGCGGCAAACGACGGTGACGCCTCGTCGGCTTGAAACGTCGGCGCAATAGCTGGACGCGGTGCCGTACCCATTGCGCCCACGAGCGCGTCAAGCAATTCCGATTGCTTGATCGGTTTAGTGAGAAATGCCGAAAAACCAGAATCGCGCGCGTGTGCGCTCAAACCAGCCCGATCAAACGCGGTGAGCAAGATCAAGCGAGTTGCCTTGAGCAATGGTTCGTGGCGAATCGCCTGCCCCAGTTCCAAGCCATCCATATCAGGCATCATCCAGTCAATCAATGCGGCGGCGAATGGAATCCCCGCGCTGGCTCCAGCGCGTAATGCCGCGAGAGCCGTTGCGGCATTACGCGCCGTTTCGCTCACGAGGTTCCACGACGTCAAATAATTTTGAATGATTTCACGATGCGTCTGGTTATCGTCTACAATCAAAATACGCAAGCCATGCAAATCTGGTGGATAGGTCGCTTCAGCTACCGGAGTGGTCGAACGATCCAGACGAACGGTAAACGTAAACCGCGTGCCTTGTCCCGCCACACTCTCGACACCCATTTCACCATCCATCATTTCGATCAATCGCTTGGAGATAGTTAGACCCAGCCCCGTGCCGCCGTACTTGCGCGTGGTCGAACCGTCTGCTTGCGTGAATGGTTGGAACAGGCGTTTGCGCGCAATTTCAGACAAGCCGATGCCCGTATCGCTGATCTCAAAACGCAAAGTAACCTGGGTTTCAGTTTCGGTCAGCAGGGCAACCCGCGCGACCACTTGACCTTTTTCCGTAAACTTGATGGCATTGCCAACGAGATTCAGCAAGATCTGGCGCAAGCGAACCGGGTCGCCCACCACGCGGCGCGGTGTGTTGGGCGCAAAATCTGCCATGAGCGAAATATCTTTTTCACGCGCCCGCGGTGTCAACAACGTCACGATGCCTTCAAATTCAGCTTTGAGATCAAAGTCCGCATGATCGAAAACCAGCTTGTTCGCTTCAAGCCTGGAGAAATCAAGAATATCATTGATGATGCGAAGCAGTGTCTGCGCCGAATCCCGCACGGGCAATGCCATTTCGCGTTGTTCAGGTGTCAACGCGGTATCCAATAGTAAATCATTCATGCCGATAATACTATTCATCGGCGTGCGAATCTCATGGCTCATCGTCGCAAGAAATTCAGATTTGAGTCGGGATGCTTCAAGCGCTTGATCGCGCGCGCGCGCCAGTGCCTCTTCCATTCGTTTGCGATCGGTGAGATCCGTGATTACGGCAATGGTACCGGTAAACTGTCCGCCTGCCATTTGCGGCACGCCGGCGATCAAGACATGCACTAAATTACCGTCGCGGTGTTTGAGCCGTGTTTCATACACCGTGCTTTCGCCCGCCAAACGCCGCGCCCGCATGCGTTCCAGTTCAGGCAAATCTTCAGCCACGGTAAACTCTATCGGCGAATGGCCGAGCAATTCCTCTGGCGCATAACCCAGCATCCGCGCATAGGCCGGATTAACATATTTAAAGTGGCTTGTCTCATCCGTAATCGTCAAGCCCTGCCCCATCGCCGCCATCACTTGAAGCGCAAAATCGCGCTCAGCTTGAACTTGGCGTTCAATGCGTTTACGCTCCGCCAATTCTTCCCGTAATGCTAGGTTTAGCCGCGCATGTTCGAGCGCGCGGCTTGCCGCGTTTGCCACGTGTTGCGCCAACTCAATCTCAGCCGAGGTAAATTCGTGGCGCACGGGCGAATCCAAACCAAGCGTGCCAATCACGTGATCGTCCACAAGCAACGGTACGATCAACCAAGACACCGTGCCGCGCCACTGACCTAGATCGCGGACAGACCTAGTGCGCGGATCATGTTGAATGTCCAAGACAGCTTGCGGGGCACGTTGTGCCAAAACCAATTGCGTCAAGGGGTTATCCGCAACCGCAATCAGGACGCCTAATCCAGACGGGCGTCCGGGCGCGCAATACTCGGCGATCACGTGAAGCTGGGTGCCATCCGCCGTGAGCATGGCAAACGCGGACTGGGGAAGCTTGAGGTAGAGCGCTAATTCGGCGCATAATTTGCCGAGAATGGTATTGGGCTCGAGCGTCGAGAGCGCAGTGGTCATGACGCGGTTCAGCAACAAGGTTTCAGCGAGGAGTTGTTGCGCGCTCAATTTGTCTTGGGTAATCCGTTCTGACATGCCACTTGCCTTTCACAGATCACAAACAAAAATATGACCGTGCCTATTGTCCCGGCACACGCGTCGTGTTGACAAATTTGAGCGCGCCGACATCGGTGGATGCGCCTGCCGCGACCACAATGAAAAACTCGTTGCCCGCGCCGTTCTGCGCCACCACTAATAAACGCGAACCGGAAGGCACACCGCGCACTTGGAATGCGCCTTGCGCATCCGTTTGTGTTTGCAAATCAGTTCGCTCAATAAAAATTTGCGCGTTAGCCATCGGCTTACCGGTTTCATCCAGCGCCACGCCGTTGACCGTGCCGGTGCCGAGCAGAAACGCCGCGCGATCGCTCCGCACCACATTGATGCCGACGATTGTCACGAGCAGGATGCCGATGATGACTAGCAATCCATACATCCGCGCGCGCGATACAACCGGCTTGGGCGGACGCGGTGGCAGTCCTGGTTGATGTTGATTGAATGAAGGTGAGTTTTCGAGTGACATGCGGAGCTTCTCCTATGGCGTTGGATTGACCGATAATCCATCGGCGGTCATCTGGGTGCTGTCCCACGTGCGAAGACCGACTCCGCCGCTTGAATAGGTGCTGTCAGTTCCTTGCAACACGACTTTGCCATCGATCGATGCGGTAAACGTATGGCCTTTGGCAACCACTTGGATATTCCGATTCGTGTTATACCAATTATAGTTTGGCGCGGGCGCAGTCGCAAACGGCGATAATTCATTCCCATTCACCCACTTGCGAAACACAAACGCATTCAAGCCGGGATCATACTGAAAATCATATCCATTGACCGCGCTAGGATTTGTCGCCCGAAAGAATACCCCGAATCCACTGCCCTGCTTTAACATGGCCGCGTTCAGGTTGACCGCATAATCGCTTTGCGTGAGACTGTGAAAAATGCGCCCTTCGCTCGGGCCACCGGTCAGCAAACCATTCACCGATTTCCAGGTGCCAGCCGCAATTTGCCACGCCGACAGGTCGGAAAAGCTATCCGCAAAGTAACTTCCGCACGCATTCGCAAAGCCAAGTGCGCCTAACGACTGACAATAAATCGATTGCACATCAACGCCCATCACAGTCAAGCCAAGCAACGCCGCAAGCACAACAAGCACCAAGAGCAAAACATATTCAACATTGCCTTGCCCAACCGATCGATGATTTGCATCCATAGACATCAAGCTCCTTTGCGATGTGAATCTAGGTTCGCTTTGATTGGCGTTGTTGGTTACGACTAGTCACCCGTTGCCATGCGGCAGTCGGAGTTGCGGGGATTCCTTGTTGTTGTTCGGACTGGCTGAGCAAAAATGCAAAATCTTCGAGCAAACTGCTAATCGGCGTGGGTGGAATTTCCAATACGGGTGGCGCGCCTTTGTTGATCGCCATCACAAAAGTATCCGGCACAAACGGGATGACCACATCAACCAAATGTTGCAAAGCATCTTCAATTTCTTTGCGCGCCAGACCGCGCCGCTCAAACGTCCAATTCAGCACAAGGCGAATTGACTTGCGCGGGTACTTGAGCGAATCGAACACATCCAGGGCGCAAGCCGCCGCATGCAAGGACGCCATTTCCGGCGACATCACCAGCACAATTTCTTCTGCATTGTCCAACCCAGCGAGCGTGGTTTCGCTAAAATCGTGCGGCAAATCAAGCACCACATATTGAAATCGTTCCTTGAGTTGCTTGATCACACGCGCCACTTTATCACCGGTCAGCAATTCACCCTGCTCCGGACGATTCGGCGCGGCAAGCACAAACGCGCCGCTGGAATGCGGCAAAAGCACCTTGTCAATGACTTCGGAATCAATGTCTACTGCGGGAGTACGCGACATATCCGCCCAGGTTTTCCGTAAAGGCAAATTGAGCATCAACGCGCTCTGCCCGCTCGTCAGCACCAGATCGATCAAGCCGGTGGACGAACCCCACAGTTGCGCCAACCCGGTCGCGAGATTTGCGGCGAGTGTGGACACACCAACGCCACCGCGCAAAGAAAATACGGCAATCACTTTGCCTTTGACCTGGGTTGCGACCAGTTGGGGCGTGGCAACCCGCCGCAACAAAACGCGGACGCGCGCCTGCAATTCATTCGGCTCAAAGGGCTTGGTCACATAATCATCTGCGCCAGCCTCAAAGCCCCTGATTTTTTCCTGCACCGTATCATGACTGGTTAGAATCATAATAGGTACCTGCGCGGTGCTGGAGCGTTGCCGCAAACGCCGCGTCAATTCATAGCCATTCATCTCCGGCATCTCCACATCGGAGATCACCAAGTCGGGATGCGTCTCATCTGCCAGCGTCAACGCATCCGCCCCATTCGTTGCCGCGTAGACGTCATAGCCCGCTTGCTTGAGAATGACGACTACCAGTTTGAGATTCACTGGATTGTCATCAACCGCCAAAATTCGTGTTGCCATAATTTCCTCGTCTTGATCAGACTCGCCCATGGTTCATGGTGCAATAGAAAATATCCAGCGCCGGTCTTGAGATTCAACTAGCACGCACGCTGAAACGCATAAATCAAACCATCACTGGAGACATCCCAGGTCTCGACGCAATCAGAAATAGCCGATCATCCGATTCCAATGTAACCAGTTTGTTGTAGACATTTTGCGCGGCGATGAACGCCGAATCATCCGAGCAAAGGTTGGGGTTGAACGACACGGGGTCTGCGGCGCAGGTAATGCGGAACGCACCACGGCCGCCTTTCAGGATGGAGGTGAGGGATGACACACACGCGACCAAGAAAACAGCCACAGTCACGCCAACGAAACCCAGTGCCATAATCGGTTTCATTAACTTGACAATGTTTACCTCCGGGTAACACAAGCCCAAACGCCCTTGCATTATTTGAACGTGTGATCGAGCGTAAGAGCGTGCAGTGGATCCATGTCGACGTTGACACAGCGAGGTGCCTGTTGATATTATACCCCAAGAAGACAGAAACAACTAAACCGACGGGGACAAGAAAAACACAACCCGCTGATTCGCGTGAGGCAAATTAACGGGTTGCCGAGACATTATTTTGAGATAATCCACGCTTGAATATTCCAGGTCAGGTAATTGGGATCGGCGGTGGGCTTGACACCCGTCAAGTTTTTATTGACGGCGAAAAACGTGTTCGGTGCATATAGGAACAGACTGGGCAGATCATCATTCAGTAATGCACTCGCATCCCAATAATTTTTCTGCCGCTCCTCACTCTTGGTGGCAACCGCGCCACGCGCCAGCAAATCATCTAGCTTGGAATTACAATAACCCATCACTAGTGTCGCCCAACCCACTTTGCAAGTGTAATACAACGAACTGACACTTGGATCAACGCCCCAACGGTTGCCCGTGTTACGAATGAGATCGCCCTCGCCGTCAATCGCCGCTTGCAAAAAATTTGCGGTCGGCACCAGTTTTAGATCCAGCCGAATTCCAATTTGCCCCAATTGCTGTTGTAACACTTGGCCCAGCTTGACGCCCTCATCATTCGCCGTCGCCAAATAGATCAATGCAATCGGTTTGTTCTCCCACAACGCCGTGCCTTTGCTATCAAACGTGACACCCGAATCCTTCAACAACGACTTGGCTTTGGCTAAATTGACATCATACTTGTTTAACTTGGGATTGACCACCCAATCGGGCGCAAACATCGGGCTGTAGATTGGCATTGCTTCGCCGCCAACGACGGTTTGAATAATGGCTTGTTTATCAATTGCATACGCTAATGCTTGACGAAACCGTTTGTCCTGCACATAGGGCTTGGGTATACGGGTTATCGCCAACCCCTGGCCACCCTGGTCTCTGGGTTTGTTCAACGTGGCAATTTGATCTTTGGTACGCGCGTCAATATGCAATACGCTTGAGCCAATGCCCTTGGTGACCAATACATCCATGCGCGCCAGCGAGCGAACCTGATTCACCGCATCGAGCGGAATGGGTGCTAGTTGCAAATCACCACTCTGCAACGCGGATAGTGTCGCGGCATTCGAATCAATCAGACGCACCGTAATTTCATTGATGCTCACTGACTTGCCCCAATACCCAATTTTTTTCTTGAGCTGAATTGCCACGCCCGGTTCGTATTTCACGAGATCAAACGGGCCCGAAGTCACCAGCGGCACGTCCGCCAGCGCATCCTTGTCCAGGTCTTTCGGCTCAACTTTGCTATAAATATGCGATGGCAAAATTCCAAGATAGGTGTCGAACAAGAATGCGGCATTGGGATCTTTTAATTCAAACCGGATCACCTGGTTGTCAACAATTTTAATGCCGTCAATCTCTTTGGCTTCGCCACGCTGGAATTGCGCCGCGCCTTTGATTCCGGCAAAATTATTTACCCACGCTGAATCTTTGATCGCCGGATCAAGCGCGAGCTTGTACGTAAACGCGACGTCTTTGGTCGTCAGCGGCGTGCCATCGCTCCACGCCGCATTCATCGGCAAGGTGAACGTGTAAACGGTGGCGTCCGCATTCAGATCAACTTTGGAAGCCAGGTCGAGCACCGGTTGCGCCGTGTCATCGAACCAGGTCAGCGCAGGTAAAATCAAGGGAAAGGTGAAAAATTGCGGCTGGCTATTGAGCCAGAGCGGGTTATAGTGTTTACTCGTCATGGCACTTGCGCCGATCACCAACGGACTCGGAGCCAAGGTTGGCATCGGTGATGGCGAGGGTGTCGGCACTGGTGTAGCTGTTGCGCTGACGGTAGGCAGTTGAACCGGCGTTGGCTCTGGCGCCATCGTCGGGATGGGCGCGCACGCAACCGCCCCTACAAGTAGAACCATCGGCATAAACCACAAGTTGATCTGGCGAAACATTTTCTCTCCGCACCTGGAATATTTTAGATTCTTTGATTTAACACATATCGCGCTGGAATGTCAAATACGCGCCCCGCTGACAGAAAATATCACCGGCCGCGCGCTTCAACCACACGCGCTCGAGCACGCCCAATCATTTGCGATGCGTTCGCTTGGCCTGAAAAAAAGTTTGAACCAGTTCAGCAACTCGCTTGATAGATTCTTCATTGCTCGTGTGATCAACTGGTAAATTGATAATCTCTGCGCCTAATTGCTCTGCGCCTGGCAACGACTGCCCTGCCAACGTCGAGTCAAGCGCCGTGAACATTACCGCAAGTGACGGATACCAGCGTGAAGCCGGCACCTGATTCGCCCACAGAAAATCGAGCAACGCATTCCGATCTTGACGCGCAACAAGCAACGGGTAACGCCACATCACGGATCCGGCGGGACGCGCCAGCGTGCGGACTTGCATGTACCGAAAATACACATCGTACAAGTGCGTCTGGTCTAACCGCTGACGCACATTCGCCCCTAACGAACTCAGTGCGTGGTCTAGCGGCACCCGCCTGGAAGCAGGAAATTGATAGCGCGTGATCTCACCGTAAATCTGAAATAACATTGGATATAGAGTGGTCACCTGTGCATTCTCGGTTTCGTATTGGTGCAACAGCCAATACAGCTCCGCCCATTGATTCTGCAATTGTTCAAGACGTGGATTCCACAACGGCACAGCATCCAGCTCGGCAGAAATTTTTTGCGCCAACGACAAATCGTCACAAAGAAACGCGCCGCCGATTCCAACATCCACAATTTTGCCTTCGCCAAAACTGAACAAGGACACGTCGCCCCACGCACCCGCCGGACGCTCATCCACTTGCGCGCCCAGCGCAAGCGTCGCGTCTTCGATCACAACGAGTCCGCGCTGTTTCGCCCATGCGACAAGCTGAGCGATTGGCGCGCCCAGTCCGTACATGTGACAAATCACGATTGCCGCCGGAGCATTTACCTGAACCAAGTCCAGTGTCTCGAGCGATAGGTTGCCAGTCAAGGGATCAACATCAACCAGGTAAGGCAAATTCCCGCTTTGCAAAACTGCCCACGCCACAATGTAACAGATATTGGCGGGCAATAGCACCCATCTGCCCGTGATGCCTTGCGCGCGCAAAGTTGCCCACAACGCGGTGCTGGCTCGCCCCACCAGCCCAACTTGCTTGCGACCAGTCCAATTGCGCAAAAACTGTGCCGCAAAATCATTTGCGCCAGAATCCATAACGTCCTTGCCAACCAATTTCCGCTGAAATTTATTTTGCCGCTAACCGCTTGGCTAGACGCGAATTACGCTGAGCAATTTTATCGTTATGCACTGCGATACTAATTGCTTTCGGCGTACCAACCAAGACAACCAATGCTTTGGCACGGGTGACTGCGGTATAAACCAGGTTACGTTGCAACATCATATAGTGTTGCGTCATCAGCGGAATCACGACCGCGCGATATTCACTGCCTTGCGCTTTATGCACGCTCATCGCAAACGCATGAACCAGTTCGTCTAATTCCGCCAACTCGTACTCAATTGGCTCGTTGTCGAAATTCACAACCAGGCGCTGCTCTTCCGCATCTACCTGAACCACGCGCCCCAGGTCGCCGTTGAATACGAGCTTGTTATAGTTGTTGCGCGTTTGCAACACCTTATCGCCCACACGAAACACGCGGCTCCCGTGCCGCCATTCGGGCTTGCCAGGCGCGGCGGGATTGAGTGCATCTTGCAACGCCTGATTCAACTCCATCACACCAACCACGCCACGGTGCATCGGACAAAGCACCTGAATATCTTCAATCGGATCCAAGCCAAATTTTTTCGGGATGCGCGATTTGACTAGCTCGACCACGCGCAAGGCGGCTTGCTCTGGTTCTTCTTCCTTGAACAGGAAAAAATCGCTGGCGTCTTGTGCGAATTGTGGCATTTGTCCTTGATTGATCCGATGCGCATTGACGATGATGAGACTGGTTTCCGCTTGCCGAAAAATTACATCGAGCGCGACTACCGGCACAAACTGTGAGGCGATCAAATCTTTGAGCACATTGCCTGCGCCTACTGACGGCAATTGATCGGGGTCGCCGATGAAAAGTAGATGCGATTGAATGTCCACCGCTTTAAGCAAAGCATTCATCAAAAGGAGATCAATCATCGAGAGTTCGTCCACGATGATTAGGTCCGCATCCAGAGGATTATCGCGGTCGCGGAGAAATTTATTGCCCTCAAATGGTTTGAACTCGAGCAAGCGGTGGAGCGTTTGCGCTGGCTCGCCGGTCGCTTCGCTCAGCCGCTTTGCCGCGCGCCCCGTCGGCGCGGCAAGCTTGAACGTGCGTTGCTTGGCTTGCAAAAGTTGGATGACCGCGCGCACGCTCGTTGTCTTGCCCGTCCCCGGTCCGCCCGTCAGCACTGAAATTTTCGAGGTTAAAGCGGTTCGCACCGCATTGCGTTGCTTTTCAGCAAGCGCCACTGGATTTTTTTCATCCAGCCACGTAAACGCGGCATTCCAATCGAGCGCGCGAAATGATTCCAGCCGGCTCAATGGGCTGGCGAAAATTTGGTGTATTCGGTTGACCACGCCAATTTCAGCGTAATAAAACGGCGTCAAGTAGACCGCCTCATCTTCGACAAAAATTTCTTGGACTTGGGCAAGCCGCGCAAGCGCGGCGCGAATCAAATTCTCCGGCGCGCGCAACGCTTCGGCGGCTTGGCTCATCAGGTCGGCCTCGCGCGCAAAGACATGGCCATCGTCACTGAATGTTCCTAGCACATGCCGCACGCCCGCTTCGATCCGCGCCGGATCATCTTCGGCAATACCGATCGCGCGCGCAATTTTATCCGCCGTCAGAAATCCAATACCATAAATATCACGCGCGAGGCGATACGGTTCCTTGCGCACAATCTGCAACGCGGCATCGCCATACGCTTTGTAAATTTTTACCGCCAGCGCGGTACTGACACCGTGACTTTGCAGAAATAGCATAACCTCTTTAATCTGCTTTTGCTCTGCCCAGCCACGTTGAATAATTTCGATCCGTTTTGCGCCGACGCCTTCCACCTGGCTCAAGCGCGCAACATCTTGCTCGATCACGTCGAGCGTATCCATGCCAAAATGACTCACGATCCGTTCAGCCGTTACCGGACCTATGCCTTTGATCAACCCAGAACCCAGATATTTCTTGATCCCCACAATTGTCGCGGGGAGTTGCACCGTGAAATGTTTGATCTCAAATTGGCGACCATGTTGCGGATGATTCATCCAAACACCATCCAGCGCAAGCGATTCGCCTACGCTCGCGCCCATCAAATTACCGATGATCGTGATGGGCAACGTTTTACCTTCGGGAACAAAACGCGCGACGGTATAACCGTTCTCTTCGTTGTAGAACGTGATTCGTTCGATCACACCACGGAGACTGGAAAGCGCAGGTGTATTCACAAAATTCAAACCAGGGTTAGCGCGGCGGCAGTGAACGCGGCAACCGCCGTGGTGGTTCCTTCAGATTCTGTCAGTTGGCGCACAATTGCGAGCGGCATGGTTGCCGTTGCCACACCCAGTTCCGCCAATGCTTCAATTTCTTGCGGCGCGCGAATACTCGCGGCAAGGATCTGCACTTGGGCTTGTTGCGTTCGCAACAGGGCTTGCATCCGCCCGACGAGACCTAGCGCGTCCAAGCCACGCTCACGCAAGCGTCCCAGGTAAACCGCCGCATAGCTCGCGCCAACACTCTGTGCCAGCACGGCTTGCGCGATCGTATAGACCGCCGTCAATGTCACGCGGATTCCCTGATCAGTGAGTTGTGTCACCGCCGCATATCCAGCAGGCGTTGCTGGAATCTTGACGATGACGCGCTGTGGATCAAGCATAACTAATTCCTGCGCTTGAGCGATCATCGTCGCCGTATCTTCCGCGTAGACTTGCAAATGCAATTCGCGCGCGCCAAGATCAAGGATGCGGCGCGCCAATTCTGGTACTTGACTCGCTCTGACACCCGCGCACTGAAGGATGGTGGGGTTCGTCGTCACGCCATACACATAACCCAACTGAATTGCTTCGGCAATGTCTTGCAAATTCGCGCTGTCCAAATAAATCCGCACAGGATTTTTCCTTCCACGTTAAATTGAAATCATACAGTTGATCAAACACCAGGACCAGCGCGTCATGCGCCGCAAGAAAGGTCGGGTAGAGCCCAGCACCGATGCGGAACCATGTGCGCGAAATTAAACACGCGCCGACCAGGATCATAGATTGAGCGAGATGCCGCAGAAGAAATCCACGCCGACGAACCCAGGTTCACATACGCCGCGCCTGCTCACAACTGGCGTGCCGAGGGCCAAACCCAACTCTTCTGCCGCCACTGGCGTAATCGCGCCGATCACGTCGGTCGAATCGTGAATTGTGGGTAGTAAACAATGCATTCGCGATCAATCGCCCGTCGCTGTCGAACAAGGTTGCCTTGTTGCCAGTTGTGCCAAGATCGTGCGCGAGAATATGTTGTCTCATGGTCAGCATCTTTTCGTGTTGCGATTCAGCAAGACTCGAACTCGAATCCATTTTAGCACAGCCGTCGCAAAACTAAAAAACGCGCCCGCGATTTATGGGCGCGTTTTTCGTTCAACGCAATTCACCAGTTCGGATCGTCCAAATACGTTGGCGCAGAGTCGGCTTGATTTCTTGGTGGCACGGCTTGCGGTGGCGGCGGCACGTTTGCATTTTCGCCCGGTTGATGCTCAATCGTTGTTGCGCTCGCCGATGCAAGCGTCGGATCGGTTTTGTATGAACTGAACGCATCACCCAGATTCACATACTGCCCTTCGGCTGACTGCAAGTTGAGTTGCTCCACCACTTGCGCCGCTAACGCTTGCGCCACCTGGGTCGGCGCATAATCTTTTGTAGCGGCAATGTGCGAACCCAATTGCGTATCTTGTTCATAGCGCTGTTTCAAACGTTCCGGCAAAATCACGCCTTGCACTTCAATCCCCTTGCCTAGCTCAATGCCCACAAATTGCAAACGCGGCGGCAGAATATCGCTGAGCGCGCGTTCGATCTGCTGAAAGACTTGGGCGCGGGCAATCGCTTCCGCGTCGAATTGCGGGACGATGCGGAGCAAACCCCATCGCACATAGCGATGCACGAGCGCACGCATCACATCGGCGTTTAGATTCACCAGTTGCATTGCAATCTCACGCTGGGTCTTGCTCGGGTCAAAGGCATAACCGAGATAAATTTTCAAGCCAACTTGCATCCCTTGCTTGGTCGGCAATTCGACAAAATCCATTGTCGCAAAGTGCATCGCGGTATGCACGAGCGCGCCCGCGCGCTCATGCCAGCCATCAATATGAACAAACCCAGGTCCGCGCGTTCCGTAATACATTTCGTCGCGATAGATCGCGCAGACGTACTGCTCCGGCACAAAACGATATCCTAAAAATTTGCCCAGCCACACTCTCAACCGATGTATTTTCGGCAGACGATTTGTTTCCAGCATCGCGCCTCCTGTCGAAATCACGCGCCACTCGCGCTGAATCGCCAACCATCATTTTCCGCATGGAAAAATGTTTTGCCGGGCGGATCAAATTTGAGTTTCAACTGCGCTAGGCAACGATTGAGCCGCCGCTCCGGATGACCTTGCCCATACACCGAATCGTTTTTCACATTGATCAACTGTAAAATCAGATCGTCGTGTGCGCACGCTTGCGGGTGCTTTTCAAATAATAAATTGAAAATCGCAAATTCAGTTGGCGACAAACTAACCTCGCGCCCATCCACCCGCACCACGTAACGACCTGGGTCTAACACAATCTGCGGCGCTTGCCCAGCGGCTTGCGCCCCAACTTTAGCCACGAGGTAATCGCGCAACAGCGGCGTGAAAATTGCCGGCTGAGCGTTCGCATCGGCGACAACCAAGCCCTTGCGTTTGAGCCGCATGATGGCATTATGAGTTGGCGGTTGCCGGCGCGCCAGCGCATAGAGATCGGCAACTTCGTCGCTGTCCAAGCTGTCCAAAATTTTTACGCACTCGTCTTTGATAATTTGACGCTTGCCTAATTGCGCGATCAAATCTGAATCCAGCGCGTGCTCACCGCGCTGGGTCGCGGCATATGCCGCGCGCAACATGCCCGCATGTCCGCCGGTGGCGCGATATAACGCTTGCATCTCCGTATCGCTCAGGACACGCACATTATTTTCTTGGCGACTCGCAAGCCGTGCCAGCATCATCATCGCATCACTTTCGTGATACGGTGGAATCGGCATCACCTGCGAGGAAAACAATTCAAAAAAACTTTCAAACTCGGGCGTCGCCGGGTGTAATTTGTTCAACTCTTGCCGGGTCGCCGTCACATACACCAATTGCAATTTGAAATCATCGCGCAAGGCGCGCAGATTCCGCAACAGCGTCGGTTGCGCCCGCGCGATCAACTCATCGCAATCGTCCAATACCACGATCACTTGCCGTGCGCCCACCGTAAACATCGCGGTCAGCGTCTGCTCTACGTTGTGCCGCGCCACGGCGGGATTGTTCGTCGTCACGGCAACTTGCCAACGCGCATCCACTTGTGGCGCTAACGCGCTCCACGGCTCGCCATCCGCCAATAACGTCTTGTGTAACGCTTCCAAGATCAACGCAGACAACGATTGCTCATTCCGCTCCGCCAATTTATTGCAATCCACCAGCGCATAGATCGTCTGCGGCGCAGCGTCGCCAAAATACAATTGCCGCACATCGGTGCGAGCAAGATGACGCACCACATTCGATTTGCCAGAATTACCCACGCCAATCAAGGAACAGGATTCGCCTGCGCGCAACTTGCCCGCCAACTCTGCGATCAAGCGCGAACGAAAATTTACAGACAAGGGAATGTCAGCCATGCCAAGCTCCTTGTTGAGCAAACCCACTGGGTCATCCTCAGAAAGTATAACACAGCGATTTGAAAAGTCAACGCGCCATTGCAGAAACCCCCAAGCCGTGCTAGAATAGATTCAAATTGAGACGCGGTGATGAGCGCCGGTCTTGTTCTCGAATGATTCGAGCAACAAGCCGGCGTTTTGTTTGCGCTCAAACCAATCAAGGAGGAGTTTCAATGGAACACAAATTGCCCGCACTGCCGTATGCCAAAGATGCACTCGCGCCGCACATTTCCGCCGAGACACTCGAGTACCACTATGGCAAACATCATGCTACGTATGTTGCCAACTTGAACAAACTCATTCCGGGAACCGAGTTCGCCGATCTCACGCTAGAAGACATTGTCAAACGCGCGAGCGGCGGCATTTTCAACAACGCGGCGCAGATTTGGAACCACTCGTTTTATTGGCAATGCCTATCGCCCAAAGGCGGCGGTGAACCGACCGGTGAACTCGGCACCGCGATTGTCAAGGCGTTTGGCTCGTTCGCGGCATTCAAAGAAAAATTTTCCGCGACCGCCGTCGGCACGTTTGGCTCCGGCTGGACATGGCTTGTTAAAAACGCGGACGGCTCGCTCGCCATCGAAAGCACGAGCAACGCCGGCACCCCGCTGAAGGACGGCAAGACCGCGTTACTGACCTGCGATGTTTGGGAACATGCGTATTATATTGACTATCGTAACGCGCGCGCCAAATATGTCGAAGTATTTTGGAATCTGGTCAACTGGGAATTCGTCGCGGCGAATTTCAAGTAGAACGAATCAATCAAAGCTGGCAGGATGTATGATCATCCTGCCAGTCTTTTTTTGTGGCGATGAACAACCCTCTCGTTACACCACTTGAAACGAAATGGTTTCACCCGGAATACATTGTGCGATGATTGGTAGATCATCCGCGATCACCGTCGCAATGATCGGATAGCCGCCGGTGGTTTGATGATCCGCCATCAGCACGATCGGTTGTCCGTCTGACGGAACCTGGATCGCACCAAGCGGCGCACCGCACGAAAGCAATTCACGCGCATCGCGCCGCGCCAACGCAACACCATTAAACCGATACCCCATCCGATCCGCCAACGGCGTCAGCGTATACGCAGTCGTGGTCAACGCAACGATTGCCTCATCCGCAAATTGTTCGTGGTGTGGTCCCAGCATTACACGCGCCTGCCGCAAGCGCGCTTGCGTCTGCTCACCTCCGCCGCGCGCCGCCGCCACCACCAGATCGCCAAGTGTTTGTTCGCCGATCGGAATCTGATCGCCAACCACCAACGCTCGTCCGTCCATGCCGCCAAAGCCGCCCCGCACGCAGGTTGCGCGCGATCCCATCACGCGCGGCACAGCCACGCCACCATGGATCGCTAAATAAACCCAACCCGCACGGTGTGGCTTGATTTCAATCAGCGACCCAGCGCGCGTAAACACACTCATCGCCAATGGCATCGCGCGCCCATTCACACTAAACCCAGCATCCGCGCCTGTCACTGCAACCAGGTGCGGCGCATCAGTTTGCATCATGAGCGGCGAATGAATTTCAAGCGCGGCAGAATGCCACGCATTCCGAGCCAGTTCATTCGCGGCGCGGAACGCGGCAAGATCCATCGCGCCTGAAACCGGGACGCCGAGCGACTGGTAGCCCCAGCGTCCGGCATCTTGAATTGTGTTCGATAAACCTGGTTCAAGAATATGTAGCATGAATTATTTCATCACACCATTCAATCGGCACAAAGCGCACACGATCACCCGGACGCAACAAGGTCGGCGGATCGGCGCGCGGATCGAACAAGCGCACATCGGTGCGACCCAGGATGCGCCAGCCGCCCGGCGTGACAAACGGATACACCCCGGTTTGTTGTCCCGCAATGCCGACCGATCCTTGCGGCACGCACACACGCGGCGTCTCCAAGCGCGGCACTGCGATCAATGCCGGCACCGAACCTAGGTATGCAAAGCCTGGCATAAAACCGATCAGATAAACGCGATAGGTCACACTCGCGTGCAAATCCACTACCGCTCGCTCTGTAATCCCTGCGCGCGCCGCGATGAACGCGAGATCGGGACCGAACTGGCCGCCGTACCGCACCGGAATTTCGATTACCCGCGCCGCCTGATCATTTTCGATCAATGGCACGCGCAACTGATCGCGCAACCAGCCGCGCATCTCGTCCAGTGTCACGCGATGCGGGTTGATGCAAACGAGAAGCGCCGCATACGCGGGGATTAGATCGAGGATGTCTGCACACTGTTGCGCGCGCAAAAATTTTGCAAATGCATGGACGCGATCATTCACGGCATCATCGATCTCGTCCGCCCATTCGATCAGAATACTTGCGTCGCCTGCCGGAAGCAAACGGGGTTCGGCATAGATCATGCAAGCATTGCCTTGATCGAAATATCCACCTGTTCCAGCGCCGCACGCACCGCGCGCGCGTTTTCAACCGCCGCTGGATTGTCGCCGTGCAAACACAACGTATCCACGATCAACGAGACCGTGTCGCCCTCAGGCGTGATGACACATTGGTCACAAACCATCCGCGCCGCTTGCTCTGCTACACGCACCGGGTCGTGAATCACCGCGCCTGGCTCGCGCCGTGAACGCAACATCCCATCGCGATTGTAGGCGCGATCAGGAAATCCTTCGCGCGCGACGCGCAATCCCAGTTCACGCCCCGCATCAATCAGCACAGAATTCGCTAGACCCACCAAGATCAATTGCGGATCAAATCGCGCCACCGCACGCGCGATGGCACGCGCAATTTCGATTCGTGCCGTCGCCACATTGTACAGCGCGCCATGCGGTTTGACATGCGCGAGCATTGCGCCATCCGCGCGCGCAAATGCGGCGAGCGCACCGATTTGATATAAAACATCATTTTCGATTTCATCCGGCGTCGCGTCTAACTCGCGCCGCCCAAAGCCAACCAGATCGCGATAACCCGGATGCGCGCCGATGGCAACACCATGTTGCACCGCGAGTCGCACTGTGCGCGCCATCACCAATGGATCGCCCGCATGAAAACCGCAAGCGATGTTCGCCGAAGACAAGAGCGGCATCAATGCCGTGTCCGCGCCGAGTGCGTATGCGCCAAAACTTTCGCCAACGTCCGCATTCAAATCCATAGTCCAACCTCCACTCGATCAGGGCGCGTGGGAAAACAAACCAGGTGCGCCGCGCAATGACAATCGCTGGAGCCAAAGCGCGGCGCAACAACTTTTGTCTTGGGTAACCCGAGCGCAGTCTGCGCCCACGCACATTCAAGTCGACGTCCACCCGCATCAATCCACACATCCACCACACGCGCGTGCTGTAACAGATAATCAATGTGCCAGTGCAATTTTTTCTCGCGCCGCCGATGCCGCGCAATGCGCGCATCCAGTCCATTGAGCGCGCTCCCGATGTACAGATACCAGCCGCGCGGAAATGCAAATGTGCCGAGCGCGCCAATTTGAATCGGTTGCGCGCGCGGCACATAGATCACGAGCGCATAGGTGCCGCGAATTTTGGCCATGGGTCAGGCAAGCTCAAACACGGCGGTGAAATGTCGCAATGCCGAGGGCTGATGCGTGATGCGAACGCCGTGAATCGTTTCGCGTTTGCGATGCAATGCAATGATCACATCCGCAACATAATCAAGATGCGATTGCGTATAGACACGACGCGGGATGGCGAGCCGCACCAGTTCGAGCGCAGAGTAAACTGGCACGCCGCTTGGATCAGTGTGGCCGAACATCACGCTCCCGATCTCGACGGAACGAACACCGCCTTCCAAAAACAAGGCAATCGTCAGCGCTTGCGCCGGAAATTCGGATTGCGGAATGTGCGGCAAAAATCGTTTAGCGTCCAGAAAAACCGCGTGACCACCCGGCGGTTCGACAACCGGCACGTCCGCTTCCAGGAGACGCTCCGCGAGATAACGCACCTGCCCCGTGCGATACGCGAGGTATTTTTCGTCGGTGGCTTCTTCTAGCCCGCGCGCCATCGCTTCCAAATCGCGCCGCGCCAACCCGCCATACGTTACAAATCCTTCGGTGAGGATCAACCGATTCTTGATCTGTTCAAACAAATCGGGATCGCGCGCGGCGAGCAAGCCGCCGATATTGACGAGTGCGTCTTTTTTCGCGCTCATCGTAAACCCATCGGCATACGCAAAAATTTCGCGCGCGATTTCCTTGATCGATTTATTGGCGTAACCTGGTTCGCGTTGTTGAATGAAATAACAATTTTCAGCATAGCGGCACGCATCAATAAAAAATGGAATGTGATAGCGCGCCAGCAATTCTTTGGTCGCGCGGATATTTTGCAGAGAGACGGGCTGACCGCCCACCGCATTATTCGTGATCGTCATCATCACCACGGGAATCTGTGCAACGCCGACATGCTGAATGAGTTGCTCCAGCGCGGCAAGATTCAGGTTGCCTTTGAAGGGATGCCGATTCGTCGGCTCAAGTCCTTCGGGAATCACGAGATCACGCGCGTCACTGCCGCGCGCTTCGATGTTGGCGCGCGTCGTGTCAAAATGCGTATTACTGGGAATTGTTTTGCCGGGATGCGCGAGAATGCCAAATAATACCTGTTCTGCGCCGCGCCCTTGATGCGTTGGCACAAACTGGTCAAAGCCAAAAATATCCTTGACGACACTGGCTAGGTTTGCAAAATTGCGCGATCCGGAATACGATTCATCGCCTTCCAACATACCTGCCCATTGGTGATCGCTCATCGCGCTCGTGCCAGAGTCGGTGAGAAAATCAATCGTGACCGCGCGGCTGGGCAACAAGAAAATGTTATACCCCGCTTGATGCATATACTGTTCGCGTTCCGCCCGCGTCGTCACGGGAATTGCTTCGATTGTCTTGATCTTGAATGGTTCTAGGGTGTACTGCGCCACGCTGCGCCTCCTCAATCAGAATGTTGGAAACCATGTTCCCGTCTCCAAAAATACTTTACCACGTTCAGAAGGCAAAATCAAACGGCTTGTACGGTTTGCGGCAGAAGCACACCGCACAAGCACCAGCCATCGCCCATGCCCCCAGCACACTTTTGCTCACCTTTCGGTTTGTGGTATAATGCGCGTGTACGGGTTTGGTAATGTGATCTTAATGGAGGCAATGTAGCCGTGAATGAGTACAAAGCGGAGAAAATCCGCAACATTGTTCTAGTTGGTCACTCGAGTTCTGGCAAGTCTTCGCTCGCCGACGCGCTCCTTTTCGCCACTGGCGCTGTGACCCGCCTCGGAAAAGTAGACGATAACACGAGCGTGTCCGATTTCGACCTCGAAGAACAGCGCCGCAAAATTTCGATCAACACATCACTCATCCCCTGCGAATGGAACGGGTACAAGATCAATCTCCTCGACACACCCGGCTATGTGGACTTTGTCGGCGAAGTCAAAAGCGCCTTACGCGTTGCCGACTGCGCGATTGTCGTGGTGGACGCAGTGAGCGGCGTCGAAGTTGGGACGGAGTTAGTGTGGCAGTACGTGGAAGAATTGAAAATGCCGCGCATGATTTTCATCAACAAACTCGACCGCGAAAATTCCGACTATGACAAAGTGCTCGCACAATTGCGGGAACGCTTTGGCAAAGGCGTGGCGTCGCTCCAAATTCCAATTGGCAAGGAAGCCGGGTTCAAAGGTGAAGTCAACGTTGTCAACCGCAAAGCGTTTGTTGGCCACGAATCAGGCGAATCGGCGGTCCCGGCGGATTTGACAGCGCGCCTTGAAGAAGAACGCGCCAAATTGATGGAAGTTGCCGCCGAGAGCGACGACAAACTTATCGAAAAATTCTTGGGCGGCGAAGAGCTGACCGACGATGAAATGAAAATCGGCTTGAAAGCCGGTTTGCGCGCCGGCACACTTGCTCCCGTCTTGTGTGGTTCCGCCACCGCCAATATCGGTATTCCCTACATTTTGAAATTCCTCGCGGACTATGCGCCGTCACCGCTTGAAGCGCCAACCGCTGTCGCGCACAATCTTGCAACCAGGCAAGACGAAAAATTGGTACCCACCGAAACGGGACCACTTGCTGTGTTCGTTTTCAAGACACTCGCCGATCCGTTCGTCGGCAAGCTCACGCATTTCCGCGTCTACTCTGGCGGAATGGAATCCGATACGCGCGTGCATAACGCGCGCGACGGGCACGAAGAACGCATCGGACAATTGTATGCGTTGCGCGGTAAAGAGCAGATTCCAGTCAAGAAAATTGGCGCGGGCGATATTGGCGCGGTTGCTAAATTGCAAGACACGGTGACCGGGGACACACTCTGCGACAAGGGTCATCCCTTGACCTTGCCCAAAGTGGCGTATCCGAACCCGGTTTATTTTGCCGCGTTGACGCCGAAAACTAAAACCGACCTGGACAAGATGGGCGCGGCGCTGGCGCGTCTCGTCGAAGAAGATCCAACGCTTCGCGTGAACCGGGAACACGACACAAATGAAACCATCATGGCGGGCATGGGTGATTCGCACATTGATGTTGCTGTGCGTCGTTTGAAACAAAAATTCGGCGTCGAGTTGTTGACCGGCGTGCCAAAAATTCCATACAAAGAAACAATCACCAAGGTCACCAAAGTCCAAGGTCGCCACAAAAAGCAAAGTGGTGGACGCGGGCAATTCGGCGATACATGGATTCGCTTTGAGCCATTGCCACGCAATGCCGGATTCGAGTTTACCGAAGAAGTCTTTGGTGGATCGGTGCCCAATTCATTTATTCCCGCCGTCGAAAAAGGCATGCGCGAAATTATGGGCAAGGGCGTGCTCGCCGGATACCCCACCATTGATTTTCGCGCCGTGTTATACGACGGCTCGTACCACGCCGTGGACTCGTCTGAAATCGCGTTCAAGCTCGCGGCACACAAGGCATTCAAGACCGGCATTCCGCTCGCGGGACCAGTTCTGCTTGAACCCGTGATGGATGTAACCATCAACGTGCCGGAACAATTCATGGGCGATGTGATCGGCGACCTGCAAACCAAACGCGCGCGCGTGCAAGGCATGGATCAAAAAGGCGCATGGAGCATCGTGACCGCCACCGCCCCGCTGGCAGAATTGCAACGCTATGCCACTGATTTGCGTTCGATGACCCAGGGTCGCGGTTACTTTACGATGGAATTCAGCCATTACGACCCAGTGCCCAGTCACATCGCCGCGCAAATTATTGAAAAAGCAAAGAAGGAACACGCGGGCGAAGAAGAAGAGAACGACGAAGAATAATAAAAACCAGAAAATTTGCGAAGGCGCTTGCCTTCGCAAATTTTCTGAGGGGAGTCTTTGGGGATTGACATTGCCGTAACGTTTCGCTAAAATAGCGCATCTTTCCGATTCAGGAGAAAAACCATGTTTCGTCGTTTGTCTACATTACGCTTGTCCCTGCTTGTCCTGGTTTTGCTTGCCCTGCCAGCCATGGCGTGCGACGTCACCGCCTTGCTCGGCGGGCAACCGACTCCGATCGTGATTGTGGTTACGCCAACGAGCGAACCAAAACCAACAACCGCCACGGTGATCAATATCGTGACGAATGCGGTCACGGCAAAAGACGCCAAAGCCGACACCTTTGATCCAATCGGAATTACAGATTCATTTGCGGCAGATCAAAGCGTTTTTCACGCAGTCGTCACGATTGCCAACGCGCCCAAGAATACGGCGATCAAAGTCGCCTGGTTTACAGCGGCGAATAGTAGTATGGGCGAATATGAACTCACGTCAGATGGTTCCCGCAATCTCGATTTTACATTCAAGCCCAATGGCGGCAAATTGCCCGCTGGAACGTATCAAGCCCAAGTCTCGGTCAATGGCAAATTAGATCGCACGCTCACGTTCACGGTAGCCAGTGGCGGTGGAGTAACTGCACAACCTACCACCGCGCCGGTTGTTGCGCCCAAACCCTCCGGGCTGATCAATTCGGTCACACTCGCCGAAGGCGCGCAAGCCGACACCAAAGCGCCTGTCAATCCAACGAGCACCTTTGCGCCGGCGGCTACGTTCCACGCGATTGTAGGCACCAAAAGCGCACCCGCCAACACAAAATACAAAGCGGCGTGGTATGCGACCGATGTTGGCACCGCCGCCACACCAAACACGCTGATTGACCAAACTGAGCTTGCCGCAGACGGTACACGCAACATTGATTTCACACTTGCGCCAACCAACCAATGGCCCACCGGCACTTATCGCGTCGAAATTTCAGTCAACGGCATACTTGATACCGTAAAAACATTTAGCGTAGCTGGTTCGAGTGCGCCAGCGCCAACAGTCAAGCCCACCACCGCACCCGCGGTCGCGCCTAAACCTTCAGGATTGATCAACTCGGTCACACTCGCCGAAGGCGCGCAAGCCGACACCAAAGCGCCTGTCAATCCAA
>JBBIUF010000025.1:0-42228 GCA_037440365.1 Chloroflexota bacterium | reverse complement strand
GCGTGTCAGAGTTGGATGCAATTGTACCGTGAGAGAAACAGAGTGTCAAGCGCGCCGAAATGAATCTAAGGTTCGATCAAAATCGCGCGGCACGGCGCGCCATCGCCGCCTTGAATTTTAATCGGCAGACATGCCAGCGTGTAATCCCCAGGCGCAATGTCGGTCAAGTTCAAGCCTTCAACTGCGATCACCCCCGCGCCCAGCAAGATGCGATGCGCGCGCGGCTCGCTTGCATCAAACGCTTCAACGCTAAGGTAATCAATCCCGATCAAGCGGACGCCGTGATCGACCAGCCAGTGCGCGGCATCAAACGCCAACGCGACGAAATCTTTTTGAAAGTCGGGGCGATCCCACATGGCAGAATTGCGGGTTTTGCACAAGACGCGCAAAACGCCCGCCGGAATTTGCGCGCGTTCCAAATCGTCCGCCGTGATATGTTTTGCAACATGCGTAAAATCTACCACGCGCGCTGGACCATACAACGTATCCAAATCAAGTTGATCCACCGTCTTGCCGCCAGGAATAAAATGCACTGGTGGATCAAGGTGCGTGCCGGTGTGATCGCCAAACGAGAGCCGCGATACATTGGCCGCGTTGCCCTTGGCGATCTGCAAGATCGGTTCGATGCTCACAGCAGGGTCGCCAGGGTACGTGGGCATGGTCGGCGAAATTGAAATCGAAATGTCATGGATGTGCATGAGAGAATTCCTTTCAGAATCAAGTATCCAGTTGCGCGGATAAATCTTTTGGATCGATCACGGGTAACAGGCACGCAAAATTTTGGCAGACATAGGCAGTTGCTTGTCCATTCAATTGGGTCCGCTGTGCCAACAACGGAATCGGCGATGACGCGCCGGGTTGTGCGAATGCGACCACTTGATTGGGACGAAAAGTACCAAAGACCACCTCAAGCAAACGACGCGCTTGTTCCGGCTGGCCAATGATCGCAATTTCTTTTGGGTGCGCGAGCGCAAAATCGATCGTGCAGAGCCATTGCGCCAAGCCAAGCGGGTTGGCGCCGATGCTGGGTTGAATGAATCGCATCGCGCGGTCTGCCGCATCGGCATAGCGTGGGTCTGCGGTCAACGCGCTCAATTTGAGCAAGACGGTTGCCGCCATCGCGTTGCCTGATGGCACTGCATTATCATAGATATCTTTGGGGCGCATGACCAGGGTTTCATGATCATCGCTCGTGTCAAAAAATCCGCCGCGTGCGTCGCTAAAATGCGCGAGCATCGTTTCCGCCAAATCGCGCGCGGCGATAAACCAGCGCGGGTCAAACGTGGTTTCATAAAGCGCGAGTAAGCCTTCGGCAAAATTCGCGTAATCTTCGAGATAACCATTCAAACGCGCGCTCCCGTTTTTCCACGAGCGCCGCAAGCGACCATCCGCGTCGCGCATGTCAGCCAACACAAAATTCGCGTTGCGCTCGGCGATGGCGCGATAATCGTCACGCTGTAAAACGCGCGCGGCTTGCGCAAACGCGGCAAGCATCAAACCATTCCACGCGGTCAATACTTTTTCATCGCGCGCGGGTTTTATGCGCGACTCGCGTAAAGCATCTAGTTTTTGCCGCGCCGCGTTCAAGCGTGTTTCAATTTCAGCAACCGCAAAATGATGCGTTGCCGCAAGCACATCCCGGTCACGCGCTAGGTGCAAAATGTTTTTGCCTTCAAAATTGCCGCGTTCGGTCACGCCATACGCATCCATAAACATTGGCGCGTCGGCTCCCAGGATTCCACGAATTTCTTCCGCGGACCAAACGTAAAACTTGCCCTCGTGTCCTTCCGAATCCGCGTCCTGGGTCGAATAAAAGCCGCCGCGCGGATCCATCATTTCGCGCGCGACGTAATCGAGAATCTGCTCTGCGATGCGGCGATAAAATACATTCAGAGTAATTTGCCAGGCATGCAGATAGACGCACGCAAGTTGCGCGTTATCGTACAGCATTTTTTCAAAGTGTGGCACGAGCCAAATTTCGTCAGTGGCGTAGCGGTGAAAGCCGCCGCCGAGTTGATCGTACATACCGCCGCGTGCCATGACATCGAGCGTTTGCGTGATCATGTTCAAGAGCAACTCGTCGTGCGTGGTGGTATAACGCCGGATCAAAAATTCGATGGTCATGGGCTGGGGGAATTTCGGCGCGCGTCCCCAGCCGCCATGCGCCCAATCAAATGCTTGGTGAATATAATTAACCGCTTGCAGAAGGGTGTCCGATTCCAACGGAGCGTCCTGGGTCTCGCGCGTTTCACTTGCCAGCGCTTGCAAAATTTGAGCGCCGTTGGTTCTGATTTGTTCGCGGCGGTTTTGCCACGCATCGACAATGGCCGCTAGGACTTGGCTGAACGCGGGCATGTTGTAGCGCGGCACGTTGGGAAAATACGTACCGCCATAAAAAGGCACGCCTTCGGGCGTGAGGAACATGCTCATGGGCCAGCCGCCTTGACCGGTCAGCGCCATCACCGCGTTCATATAGATCGAATCGAGATCGGGGCGCTCTTCGCGATCAACTTTGATCGAAACGAAATGTTCGTTTAGAAATGCCGCAGTGGCTGGGTCTTCAAACGATTCGTGCGCCATGACATGGCACCAATGACACGCGGCATAACCGATGCTGAGAAAGATCGGTTTATTTTCGGTTTTCGCTTTTTGCAACGCTTCCACGCCCCAGGGATACCAATCCACCGGATTATGCGCGTGTTGCAAAAGATATGGGCTAGTCTCGTTGAGCAAATGGTTGGGCATATTTTTCCAAACGCAAGTCAAACCTAAGTCAAACATAAAATCACTACGCCGATTATACGCGCGCATACAAACAATGGCAATGGGCCTGCGCCAACTCTCGCGATTTTTTTGCCCGCGCGTATTTTTTTATCTACGTTTGTCCTTGTCCAAATTGCCTTTCAACAGGGGTGTGCGTCACGTTTTTAAGCAAACGCCACAGGCAAAAATCGGCTCAAGCCAATTAAGCGCGAACTCGATTGATCGAGTTCACACCTGATTTAGCCGTCGTTTTCAAACGACGGCAACGCTGGAAGACAACCCAAAACTTGCGCACCACCCTTTCAACGGTGATGCGTTGACATGCCTCGGATTGTATGGTACAGTCTTGGAAAATTTTTTGGAGATGGAATATGGCGACCAGGACGATCGCATTAGCCCAAATCAATTTGACGCTGGGGCAACCCGCGCAGAATTTGAAAACGGCGCGCGCGCAAATCGGCGAAGCGAAAGCGCGCGGCGCGGAGCTTGTCGTCCTGCCGGAATTGTGGAGCACAGCGTACGACCTCGAACATGCGGCGACGCATGGCACGCTGATTGACGCGGGTATGTTCGCGACCATTGCTCAAGTCGCGCGTGAATATCAGATTGCGGTGGTTGGCTCATTGCTCGAATGGCGCGAGGGCAAAGCGTACAACACCGCGATTTATTTTGACGCGCAGGGCAAGGCGTTAGGCGTCTATCGCAAATTGCATTTGGTCCCCATGCTCGATGAGCATTTATATTTGACTGGCGGCAATGACGCGCAAATTTTTGAGGCGGCGTTTGGCAAGTTTGCGCTCGGCGTCTGCTATGATTTGCGCTTTCCCGAATTGTGGCGACATTACGCGCTCGGCGGCGCATGCATCGCGTTCCTGCCTGCGGAATGGCCCATTCAGCGAATTCAGCATTGGCGCGCGCTCGTCCCCGCGCGCGCAATCGAGAACCAAATGTTTTTCGTTGCGTGCAACCGCGTTGGCACCAGCAAGGATCAAACGTTCGGCGGCAATTCCATGATCGTGAGTCCCTGGGGCGACGTGTTGGCGCAAGCCGATGAACACGAAACCTTGCTCATCGCGCCAATTGATCTCGCGCTAGTGGATGATGCGCGCGCGCGCGTGCCGGTGTTTCGTGATCGCAGACCAGACCTTTATCAGCAATGGCAAAGTAAAAAATAATTTCTCGCTTTACGTGATTCTATGTTTAATTCAATTACCGATGTTCCTGGGATTCTCGTCGGTCACGATACCGACAGCGAAAACAAAACGGGTTGCACTGTGATTGTGTGCCCGCGCGACGGTGCCATCGGTGGTGTGGATGTGCGGGGTCCCGCGCCAGCAACGCGCGAAACCGATTTACTGCGCCCCGGTCATCTCGTCGAACGGGTGAACGCAATTCTTCTGACCGGTGGGAGCGCATTTGGTCTTGATGCGGCGGCAGGTGTGATGCGTTGGCTCGAAGAAAATAAAATGGGATACGATACGGGCGTTGCGCGTGTACCCATTGTGCCAGCGGCGGCGATTTTTGATCTCGCGGTCGGTAGCGCAACCGTGCGCCCGAATGCCGAATCGGGCTATCGCGCGTGTCGCGCAGCGCGTGACGGCGAGGTTACACAAGGCAGAGTAGGCGCAGGGACGGGCGCATCGGTCGGGCATTTGCTCGGCGGGCAATTTGCATCACCCGGCGGGCTTGGCACAGCAAGTCAGAAAATCGGCAATGGCATTCTGGTTGGCGCGCTCATCGTCGTCAACGCATTCGGCGATGTGGTGCATCCACGCACCGGCGCAATTATTGCTGGGACGAAAAAACCGGTGGTCGGTGGTTGGCTTGATTCGGGCAACGCGATCAAATCCGGCGTGACGCAAACGATTCTCGCGCGCACGCATACGACGATTGGCGTCGTGGCGACGAACGCCGCGTTATCGAAAGAAGAAGCGAACCTGGTTGCGATGATGGCGCACGACGGATTGGCGCGCGCGATTCGTCCGGCGCACGCGCTCTTTGACGGAGATGCAATTTTTGTGTTGAGCGCCGGCAAAGCGCGCGGCGATGTCACGGCGATTGGTTCAACCGCCGCAGAACTAGTGGCGGACGCGATTGTGAACGCAGTGAAATAGACAAGGGCCGGAAGGCAGAGGAACTTGTCACTCAGCCATCCTCCGTCTTTGGTCAGGAGTTATTTTTGTCTACGATTCTCTTGTTCGACATTGGCAACACCCACATTACGCTGGGTGCGTATCACGGCGACGACCTGGTTTCGACGTGGCGCATTACGACGCGCGTGGATGGCACACCCGATGAATATGCGGTGCTGTTACGCTCGCTCCTCAAACAAAAAGGCGGTAACGGGACAACGTTCGATGCGTGCGCAATTGCGTCATCTGTGCCGCCGCTCGTTTCGACGTTCGTAGAATTGTGCGAACAACATTTACATTTGAAACCGATCATTGTTGGCGCGGGAATCAAGACCGGCATGAATATTCGGACCGATTCACCGCGCGAGGTTGGCGCGGATCGCATCGTCAACGCTGTTGCCGCGAAAAAATTATACGGCGCACCCGCCCTCGTGATTGATTTTAGCACGACGGCGACGATCTTTGACGCGCTCAATGACGCGGGCGATTACATCGGCACGGCGATTGCGCCGGGTGTGACGACCTCCGCCGAGGCACTGTTTTACGCCGCGGCGCAATTGCCCCGAACGGAACTGATCGCGCCTGCGTCGCACAGCCCGATTGGCAAAAATACAGTGAGCGCGGTCCAAGCCGGGTTGGTCTATGGTTACGTCGCGCTCGTCGAAGGCATGATCACGCGGATCAAGAAAGAATTGGGCGCGTCGGCGCGCGTGATTGCCACCGGTGAGAACGTTGCGCTCATCGCGCGAGAGACCGGCGCGTTGGACGTGGTGGATGAATGTTTGACGCTCAAGGGTTTGAAAATTATTTACGAGATGAATCGGTAGCCAAGTTCACGGAGCAAGTATGAAAACTCTACTCATCGTCAATCCCACGTCGGGGCACGGCACGATGCAAAAGCAATGGCACGTGATCGAAGCAACGTTGCGCGCGGAAAATTTTGCCTATGACGTGGTGTTCACTGAACGACAAGGACACGGCATCGAACTGGCGCGACAAGCGGCGGATGCCGGGTATGATCTTGTCGCCGCGGTTGGTGGCGACGGCACGCTGAATGAAACCGCCAATGGCTTGCTCCAGTCCGGCAAGCGGGACGTTGCGCTCGGTTTGATCACGAGTGGCACGGGCGGCGATTTTGCGCGGACGGCTGGGATTGCGCACGATACCGTTGCCTCAGCACAACAACTGGCGCGCGCACAAACCACGCGAACGATTGACGCGGGAGAAATAGTTTTTACGCGCCAAGGCAAAGAAACACAGCGTTATTTTGTAAATGTCGCGGGCATGGGGTTTGACGCCGAGGTGATCGAGCGCACGGAGCGGCGCGGCAAACGCACCGGCGGCACGATTCCGTATTTGACCACGCTCATTAGCACAATTTCTGTGTATCGGAACAAGGACGTGACGCTGACCATTGATGAGCAACGCATTGAAGGCAGAGTGAACTCGGTGATTGTTTGCAATGGCAAGTATTTCGGCGGCGGGATGAAGGTGGGCCCTAACGCGGCACTCGACGATGGAATTTTTCACGTCGTCATCATCGGCAATATGAATACCTTTGAGGTACTGACAAACACGCCGAAAATTTACAACGGCTCGCATCTCACGCTGAAAAAGATTTCTGAATATCGCGGCAAAAACGTTACAGCGCAAGCCAAGCAACTCATGCTGATTCAAGCGGATGGCGAATTTATCGGTCCAGGACCCGCGACGTTTCGCGTGTGTCCTGGTGCGTTGAAATTACGATGCTAGGCTGATGCCAAAAGATTGATGACTGAGCACATAATCCATCATTCGTCTTTTGCCTTAGTCTGAATTGGAATCGGATGCTTCCCAAGATTACACTCAAACCGGGTAAAGAAAAAAATCTACTCGCGCGACATCCCTGGATTTTCTCCGGCGCGATGGCACACGCGGATGGTGTGACAGACGGCGTGTTGGTAGATGTGTGCGACGCGGCCGGCAAGTGGCTGGCGCGGGGTTATTACAACGCGCGCTCACAGATCACCGTGCGCGTACTCACGTGGAACGACGAGCCAATTGATCGCGCGTTTTGGCGCGCGCGCTTGCAAGCGGCGATCATGCGGCGCGCTAGATTGATTGATCCAACGGCAACCAATGCGTATCGGCTGGTGAATGCCGAAAGCGATTTGCTTCCCGGTTTGGTCGTGGATCGCTACGCCGATTTTATCGTCACACAATTTTTAACGCTTGGCATGGATCAGCACAAGGCAGAGATTGCGGAATTGCTCACCGAGTTGCTTGCGCCGCGCGGTGTCTATGAACGGAGTGACGTGGAGGTGCGCGAGAAAGAAGGGCTGGCATCCGTCGTCGGCGTTTTGTGCGGCGATGAACCACCGGATCAAATCGAAATCCGCGAAAATAATTTTCGGTTGTGGGTAGATGTCAAACGCGGACACAAAACCGGGCTTTATCTTGACCAACGCGCCAATCGGCTTGAAGTGGCACACAACCTGTCCAGTTCCCAAAAACCGGACAGGTTATGCGAAATTCTCAACGTCTTTTCATTCACTGGCGCATTTGCGGTCTATTTGTGCGGCGCAAATTCGAATGCGCGCGTGATCAACCTGGATGCTTCGGCAGATGCGCTCAACCTGGCGCGCGCGAACATGCGGCTGAACGGTTGCGACGATCGCGGCGAGTTTGTGGAAGGCGATGCGTTTCAATTGTTGCGCAAGTACCGCGATATGGGCAAATCGTTCGACGCGATCATTCTCGATCCGCCCAAGTTCGTTCATGCCTTGTCGCAGTTGCAAGCAGGTTTACGCGGTTACAAGGATATGAACTTGCTCGCGTTCAAATTGTTGAAACCAGGTGGCACGCTGATTACGTTTTCGTGTTCGGGGCAAGTGAGCGCGGAATTGTTTCAGAAGGTTGTGTTCGAGGCGGCGACAGATGCCAAGCGTGACGCGCAGATCATCGCCACACTTGGCCAAGCGCCGGATCATCCAATTTTGCTTGCGTTTCCAGAGTCAGCCTACCTTAAAGGATTGATCTGCCGCGTTTTATAATTCTCAATCCGCTAATTCACTCACATCGAATTAGCGGATTTTTTTCTTCGTCTGATGATCAGGGCACTGGCCACGCCGATCGAAATAATCAGCACACCGCCAATGCTTGCAATAATGATTTGTTCAACTTGCGGTGAGGTGGACGACATATCGAGCATTTGCGTTGCGCACGCGCTAACGCGCATTTCATCCTTGCCGGCGCGATACGTCACGCGCCCGTTTGTCAGCGTGGCTTGCCAATCGCGTTGAGCGTTTTCAAGCCAGGCACGTTTGAGTTGGGCTTGGTCATCGTTGCCACTCGCATTTTCCAATGGCGCGAGCGCTTGCCCCAGCGCATCGATCTGCGCGGTCACAGTGTTGCACGCCGGCGCGAGATTTACGCCTTCACGATACGTTTGCGTGTGCGTCAAAATTCCGTCGTTTTCATTCCAGGTCAATTGGCTCGGCGATAAACTTGCGCGCACCAGTGACCATTCGGGTTGATCTGGCACGGCGTGAGCCAGCGCGTCCAATTTTGTGACGAGTGTTGCATCGCGATCAAACAAAAGTGTGATGGTCAACGTGAGATTTGCGCCATCGGGGGCGAGGTCCGCGTCCGCACCCGCCGCGCGGAATTGCGCCACGGCGCCCGTGATTGCATTTTGCGCGGCGTCACGTTGGGTGGGCGTGAGCGTGTACACCATTGTGCGCGCTTGCGATGCTGTGGTAATTTGCGCGCGGGTCACGTAAAAGAGCGGCGGCGTAAACGTATTCATAAAGGCATCGCCAAACGCGGCGCGCGCTTTAGCGGTTGCCAAGACAAGATTGTTTTGATCGATCAACGCGCGCGCCCATGCCAGGTTGAGCGCGCGTTCTTGCGCGGCGAGGTGTTCCGGCGTAAAGAGGGGACCGGCACCATTCGGGGCAACCGTCTTGGCTTGATCAAAATTGGTTTGCGCGTCGGCGAACGCGCCACGGGTTTGTGCGTCGAGCGCAAGATAAAAATAATCTTCGGCGAGTTGTTTGCGCGCATTTGCATCGCTATTGGCGAGAGCGTTCCATTGTGCAATGGCGAGTGCCACATACGCGGTGTGACGCGGACCGGTTGCGGCGCCAGCCCGTGATTCGTACAGCAAAGCCAGAGCTTGGCGCGCGGCGCGATTATTGGCGTCGAGGCGGACGGCGGCTTCAAGCTCGGCAATGGCTTGACCATAGAAGCTGGCTTGCTTGGCTGAATCGCTCAACGCGAGTTGGCGCAAAACAATTCCGAGCGCCGCGCGCGCATTCGCATCGTTAGGATTTTGTTGCGCGGCGCGCCGTTTCGCTTGTAGGTCATTCCACAAACCAGGTCGTATAATGGTAAGCGAGGGATTGGCGGTTGGCTCTTTGCTAGTCAAGCGCCAGATGACACTGGCGCCATCGAATTCTAAATTGGGCGGATCGTACGCGACAACTTGTTCGAGGGTGGTGGTTGCGGGAAAACGCAATGTAAGACGCGCGCTTCCTAGGTTGCCTTTCCAAATAACCGCTGGCAAAATGCCATAGGTAAAACGCGGTAGATTGCTATCGCCCAAGTCTTGCTGAAAATCAACCCGCACAATTTTCTTTTCATCACCAGCGATAGCGAGCGTAAAAGTGTACCACTCGACATTGCGAATCGTCGTGCCGACTTTAAGATCGGCGCGCGTTGGAGCCGGTAAATTTATTTTTTTGCCGTCGATGCTGATCGCGAATGAATCCAAGTGGGCCGGATCAAATGTGTAGGTATCGCCAGCCCAGGTGGGAAAGCCAACGGGGACTTGGAGATCATTCAACGGATCTGTGTTGTGCAGTTTGAAGGTCGAGTTGCCGACGATCAGCGTATGTCCATTGCTCTCGCTAATATCCGCGTCAAGCGTGAGCGCGGTCAATTCGATTGGCGTGTCACGTTGAATCGGCGCGAGGGTCATTGGAATGTAAATGGGCGGCGTGTCAGCCTGGATCGGCAGGGGGGTAAACAGCGCGAGGGTGAACACCAATGCGCCCAAGATCATGATCAAAAAACGAGAGTGAGTAGATTTCATTTCATCAAAAAACGAGGGTTTGGTGATGCGCGCCAAACCCTCGTTGGTTTTTTTAGATTGAGTGAGCCAGTCCCGCCGCACTTGCGCGGCGGTGATCGCACGATCGATCGTTTAGCTGAATAGTCGCGCCGAGCGCGCCGCCTTGCCGTTGATTGGGACAATGAGTGCAACCGTAGTGCCTTTACCTGGTTTGGAATCAATCATCAAGCGCGCATTGGCAAGTTCTGCGCGTTCTTTCATGTTGAGCAAGCCCAGACTGCCGCGTTGCGCGTATGCTTCTTCAACCCGCGCGAGATCAAAACCGCGGCCATCATCTTTGACGCTGAGGGTCACCGAGTCTTTCATTTGTTGCGCGGTGATCCAAATATTCTTGGCTTGCGCGTGTTTCTTGGCGTTGCCCACCGCTTCTTGCACAATCGAGAATAACGCGGCTTCTACTTTGGGTGGAAAGCGTGCGGTGAACGTTTCGGTATGGATGTGCAAGTCCAGTCCTTCGGTTTCACCTTGCCGCTCGACATAGATTTGGAGCGCGGCGCACAAGCCTTGCGTTTCCAACGCAACGGGGCGCAAATCGAACAGCATATTGCGCACCTGATGCAACGCTTGCGTGGACAGCCGTTCGAGTTCGCCAACTTCAGATTCGGTGCGGTCGGGTTGGCGAACGATCACTTGCTTTAAGAATTTCAAACCCATGATGATCGCGGACAAGAGTTGCGACGGCCCGTCATGTAATTCCCGCGCGAGTTCGTGACGGACTTGTTCTTCCACCGCCAGGATGCGATCGCGTTCGGCGACGACTTGCTGATAGAGCCGCGCGTTTTCAATGACCACGGCAGATTGGGAAGCAAATGCCATCAACAAGTCGCGATCATCTTCGCTGAATTGTTCGCCCGATTTTTTATTGAGAATTTCAATCACGCCGATGGACTTGCTTTTGTAAATCAGCGGCGCGGCGACCATGGCTTGCGTATGAAACTTGACGCTCTCATCCACGCGGTCGAGAAAACGCGGATCGGCGCGCGCGTCCAGGACAATGGCGGCTTGGCCTTTGGAAAAGACCCAGCCCGCAATTCCTTCATCGCTCCGAATGCGTTTTTGGCGCAGGGCTTTGCCCCCGCCGCCTTGGACCACTTGAAAGACCAATTCATTCGTCGCCGGATCAAACAGCAATAACGAACCGGCTCCGGCTTTCATCACGTCAGTGGCGGAAGACAAAATGAGCGCAAGCAGACGGCTGAGTTCGAGTTCGGTGGAAAAAGTGCGCGCCACTTCTTGCAGAGCTTCGAGGGCGGCAATGCGTTGCTCAAGGCGAGCAATGTGCGCGGGATAATCTTCGCTGTGTACGGGATGATGTGCGCGGCTGGCGGACGGCGCGCGGGTTGTTTTGCGCGCAGTTGTTTTTGGCATTAGCTTACCATGGGTTTGCGCGGACGCGGCGCGAGGTGTTGGCGGAGGTTAGGGATTTGCTCGCGCGCCGCTTCTTCGCCGCGCTGAATAATTTCACGGACCTTGTCGTATTCCAGTGTACCGTACCGCGCAATATCTGGCTGAATCAGCACGTCCACAGGACCCATGCGCGATTTGATGATCTCGCTCTCCATGATTTCCATCGCGCCCATCACAATGCCGACGACATCCGGGAGTTTGCCTTCGCGTTTTAGCTCGCGGCGGTGGATACGGTCTTCCAAACTGGGAATGACGTTACTGGCGAGGATGATGCTAATGCCCTTGTCTGCCAAGAGTTGCGTTGGCACTGGATTCACCGAGCCGCCGTCAATAAGATACCTGCCGGAGATGTTCGCTGGCTCAAACACGCCGATCACGCTCATACTGGCGCGCATGGCTTCGGCGACGGGACCCCGGTCGAATACGATCTCTTCGCCTGAAATCAGATCGGTGGCGACAATATACAACGGGATGGATAAATCGTCAAACGTTTTATTTTGGACCCATTTGCGTAAATAACTCAAAACCACATTCCCTTTAATCAAGCCGGAACGTGGGGGCACTCGCATATCCCAAAAGCGCAAGCCCGTGATTAGGTTGTATTGATCTTGCACATGCACAGCAAAATCCGTAATTTCTTCAATGGTGTGTCCAGCGGCGTACAGCGCGCCGAACACGGCGCCTGCGCTCGTGCCAGCGATCATATCAATGGGAATGTTTTCTTCTTGAAGGACCTTGAAGACACCAATGTGCGCCATCCCGCGTGCGTTGCCGCTGGAGAGCGCCAGTCCAACGAGACGTTGGGTAATACGGCGCGCAAGCCGTTGAATCGCCTGATCGGTTGGATCAATGTGCCAAAAGCCCTTGGCGGTAATATTCTTGATCCAGGGCGGCTCGCGTCCGCCAATTTGCACAGTCACATCCGCCAGTTCCATTGCTTTGAGTGTCAACGGTGTTTCGTATGGAACCGCGGCGAGCAAAATCCAATAGTACTGCTCCACCAGTTTACCCAACTGATTGGCGAGCAGTTCCGGTTCAAGGACATCATCGCCGCGCACCAGGCGCACGCCAGCTTGTTCTAGCGTGGCAAGGTCCAGCGTAGTGTTGGCAAGTCCGCCGAGATCAAGAATATAGACTTGCTCGCCCGTGATGCGCGCCAAGCCGCGCGCCAACGCTGGCGTTGCTGTGCCGAGAGTGGTTACGATATTGTATTCTTCGCGCAAGATCGGCGTCTGGTTCGATTGCACCAGGCGGCGACCCATTTCCTGCGTCATCATCACGGCGATCTGCGGATGCGTTTCGAGCAACTCATCGAGATCGTTTTTGCGAAGCACGAGCAGGTCAGCGTCAATCACAACCCGCGCAGTCGCCGAACGTTTTTCACCCAAGAGCAGTGCCATCTCGCCAAAGAAATTACCCGGTCCCAGGTAATTGAAAATTTTCTCTTGATTGTTTTTCTCGGAGACAATTTTAATTTGCCCAGATTCAATGATGTACATGCAATCGCCGGGTTCATCTTCAAGAAACACAGGCGCGCCCTTGTGGTAATGCTCGCGTTGCAAACGCCGTGAAATGGCTTCCAAGACATGTTCGTCCAGGTCACCGAAAAATGGAATGTTGCGAAGATTATGTTTCATAAGCTGTTCACGCAGATTCTGGTAATTGTGCCAATTCGGTTTGCGCGCGCGCCAACTCCGCCGCCGCGCCCAGTCGCGCAAAGGTATCGCGCGCTTGCGCCAGAGTTGCGCGGGCTGATGACTCTTGACCTTGCGCGCGTTGAAGAAGCGCTAGTTGATGCTGGGATTTGGCAAGTTCGAATGGATTCTTTAGCCCGGTAAAAATTGCGATGCTCTGGTGTACGGTATCATCCGCCACGCTCAAGTTTTGTTGCGCGCGCGCAATTTTGGCGAGCGTGCGCAACACTTTGCCCTCGATCAATTTTCGCCCGATTTCGGATGCCAGCGCGAGTGCTTGCTGAGCAAACTCGGTGCTCGCGCCGAGTTGACCCAAACCGAATTGGGCTTCGGCGAGCAACCATTGCGCTTCGGCGCGTTGTTCCTTTGATCCAATTTCGGTTGCAACCCGATGACTGCGCGTCAACAATGCGGCTGCACTAGGATAATCGCCTTGCAATATCTTGACGTTGGCGAGATTATTTAACGCGAGGCACATCGTATTGCGATTCTTGATCTTGTCAGCAACGTCCAATGCCTTTTGAACTAATTCGGTCGCTTGGACATAATTGCCTTTTTCGCGATTAATCTCACCGAGATTATTATTTAACAGCGCAATCCCTTCCACGTCGCCAATTTTTTGTTTGATCGCCAGGGAACGTTCAAGATAGTCGAGCGTTTGATCCCATTTACCTTGTTCCCAGGCAATCACACCCAGGTTGGTGTAGGATTGCGATTGCGCGCGCAAGTCACCGATCATTTCACGCAGTTGCAAACCTTTTTGGGCGTAGGCAACCGCGCGTTCCCAATCGCCTTTGCGCGTAAACAACGCGACGAGGCCATTATATGCCGAAGCCATTTCATTGTACTGCTCGGTGCCTTCGACAATTTGGAGCGTTTTCATTCGCCAATCATACGCCTGGTCAAACTCGCCACGCCGGTATTGCACCCAGCCAATGTCATTGAAAATCCGCACGCGCTCACCAGATTTTTGATCCGGATCGCTTTCAAGTTCTCTGAGCGCATTATCTAGCCAGCGCAACGCTTCGACGTAATCACCGCGTCGCTCACAAACGCGCCCAATCGCGCGCATGATCTCGGCGCTCGTCCGGCTTGTGACAATGGATTTGCCGCCCGCGCGAACTACTTCGAGCGCGATCAAGTACGAGGTCGTTGACCCGGCATAATCGCCGATAAAATTTTGCACGGCGCCCAAACCAGTGTAAACGTCAATCCGTTGTTGCGAACTTGGATGCATGCGCGTCAAAAAATCAGCCGCGATTTGATAATGCTTGAGCGCTTGATCATTTGCAAAACTATGTTCGTCATGCCGTCCTGCGCGAATTTGATAGGGCAGAGCACGTTCCAGATCCTGGCTTTGCGAATAATGAAACGCGAGCGCTTCGACGCGCTCTTCCGTGCGATCCTTGTACAGCGTCTCGATGCCCTCAGCAATCTTGCGGTGCAAATGTTCGCGGCGGCGCACGAGCAGACTCTGGTAAATGGTCTCCTGAATGAGAATGTGATTAAATCGATATTCGGATTCATTGTCGCCGTCAATGTGGCTAATCAATTGGCGCTCTTCCAACTCTTGCAAATCATCCGCCAAGGTACGCGTGCCTTCGATCACGCAAGCCAGTAACCGATACGAAAAATCGCGCCCAATCACAGCGGCACATTGGGCAACTTGCCGCGTACCGTCACCCAGGTTGTCCACGCGCGCCATGATCAAACCTTGCAGAGTGGTCGGCACTTGCAAGTTATTCAAATCTGCGCCAGGAGCCATTGCCCAACGGTCCCCATGACGGTAGATGATTCCGCGATCAATCATCATCCGAATAATTTCTTCCAGATAGAACGGATTGCCTTCGGCGCGCTGTGGAATAATTTGTTTGAGCGGCCCGGGCAATTCGTGAATCGTGAGCAAGAGATCAATGAGCGCAACGCTATCCGCGTGCGACAAGGGCGCGAGCGGCACGTGCAAAAAATACTCGGCGTACATTTCGTTACCGAGACGCAAAATTTGCGGTGCGGCAGTGCCTTCAGCCGGACGCGAGTTGCAATAAATCAACAATGGCGTAGTTTCGACACAACTCAACAAAAATGTGAGTAACTCGAGCGAAATGGAATCAATCCAATGGATGTCTTCAAAGATGATCACGCACGGTTGCTGTTGCGCGGTGGCGACAATGAGTTCGCGGATCGCGATGAAGGTTTGCTGTTGCAATTGTGGCGGCGTTAAATGCCGCATACGCGCCGCCATCTCTTTTTCAAAGATGCGAAGCGAAAAGAGTTGCGCGATATAGGGCAAGACTGCGGCAACGGCGATATCAGCAGGCAAAGCCGCCTTGATCGTGCGCTCGATTTTATCGCGCGTGATTTCTTCCAGATCGTCGTCGGCAAGACCAAACAGCGACTTGAGAATCTGCAAAAAGACGCCGTAGGTTGGCTGTCCATACGCGAGGCACGCGCCTTCCAACACCCTGGCTGATTTATTGGATAAATAGCCCTTGAGTTCTGTGGTCAGGCGCGATTTACCAATGCCGGCATTGCCCGTCACGAGCGCAATGCCGCCCCGTTGGCGCGACGCCAATTCGTCAACTATTTGGCGCACGCGCGCAAACTCTTCTTGGCGTCCGACCATCGGCGCAGAGAGACCTGGAATGCCACGCACGCGCCCGGCTTTATGGCGCGGCGCAAGTGCCTCAAAAATTTCAACTGGCTCGATCCGATTTTTGACGCGGATGGATCCCAGTTCGCGAAAATCAAAGATCGGTTTCGTCGGCTCGTACACCGAGCGGCTGACTAGAATCGTACCGGGTTCAGCCGCAGTTTGCAAACGTGACGCAACATTGACCGTGTCGCCGAGCGCGGTATATTCCATACGCAAATCCGATCCAATGCTACCGACGACCACGGTCCCCGCGTTCAGTCCGATCCGAACCCGGAGCGAAATGCCCAGGCGCGTTTCCAAATCTTCGTTAATACGTTTGAGCGCATCTTGCATTCCGAGCGCGGCGCGAACGGCACGAGCAGGGTCATCTTCGTGTGCGATGGGCGCGCCAAACAATGCCATCAACCCATCGCCCATGACTTTATCCAGAACGCCCTCGTGTTTATAAATTTGATCCGTGAATGCTTTGAGGGTTGTGTCAATGAGTTCATACACTTGCTCTGGATCAAGTTTTTCAGAAATAGCGGTATAGCCGCTAATGTCCGAAAAAAGCACCGTCACCGTGCGCCGCTCGCCTTCGATCTGTTTACCGACACGCGAAATTTTTTCGGCGAGGGCTTGGGGAATTGGGTTAGCCGCGCGCTGACGGGTTTCGGGGACAACAAAAGTAATCGGCATCGGCGCAAGGCTAGTACCGCAGTTGCCACAAAATTTGAAATTGAGCGGATTTTCAAATCCGCACTGAGTGCAAACGAGGTTCATGTTTTTCTGAAAGCGTTCGTGAACTACTCTTATTATACTACAGGAATCTGCAATATAAAAAGGCAACTCACCGATCGTCGAGTTGCCTTTTTGAATTCATCTATGCGGACGTAGCTGAAAGCTAGTCGTCTTTACCGCTGAGGCGGAACGTAAAGGTCAACGTTTTGCCATTGTTCTTTTTCGATTGAGTGTCATTGCTGTACATGGCTTTGACGATCGGCGTGCTCGCTTGCTTACTATCCACGACCACTTGCATTGCGTTGCCTTCGCCACGCTCCTTGACGACTTTGGTAATGAGCGGGACATTCAGTCCGGGCGTCTTGCAACCGCCAGCTTTTTGATCGCCATAGCGAGTGCCTTCTGGCACATACACTTGAATTGCCGATGGGGCGGCGGCGTCCACGAGCAACCAATTGCCATTCACGCAAAGTTTTGGATCTTCGTACCCCATCCCCGCACCAACAAACATGATCGTCAAAGAAAGTAACACAACAGCCAGTGGGATAACGAACAGCAACTTTTTCATCTTGATCTCCTTCTCCTTGTCGGAGTTTCTTATCCCAAGCCTGCCTGATTTTCAAACCAAAAGCCTGTCATGTAACCGCGGATCGCGGAACAGACAGGCTTGGTTTCCTCTATTCCACTTCGGCGGCTTGGCGATCTTGCTCCTCGCGGAGTTTAGACCCTTAGCTTTGCGTCCTCGCCTTTCAGCGAGTTTGCCTTTATCGGTGCTAGTACACTTTTGATTTGTTCGTCTTCTACGCCTAGAGTACTATAGGGCAGACGTTGGGTCAATAGTACGCTAGTACCGCATCGAGCCTTGGGGGGTTGTACGATTGGTATTTGAATTGCGCTGGAGCATGACAATTCTCGAGGTTACAGACAAATGAAAACACAACTGGTGTACAACCCTTCAGCTGGGATGCGTTCGGAGTTGGGCGAGATCCAACGCGCTATGCACGTGTTACACCAATGCGGCTGGCATACCGAAATCGCCGAAACCGTTCGGCAAGGCGATGCAACCCGGCTGGCATATCATGCGGCACAACAAAACTATGACGCTGTGCTTGCCGTCGGCGGCGATGGCACTGTAAATGAAATCGCCAATGGTTTGGTGGATTCAAACACAGCGCTCGGTGTATTACCATTGGGAACAGTGAATGTGTGGGCTAGGGAAATGGGCTTGCCCCTTGGCGATCTGGCGGGTGCCGCGCAAGGTTTAGCAGATGCAACGGTCTGTGCGATTGACGTTGGTGAAGTTCGCATGCAACAAGGACCACCCCGCATTTTTATTTTATATGCCGGCATTGGACTTGATGCGGCGATCACGCAAATAGTCGAGCCACAACGCGAAATGAAGCGGCGGCTAGCAGTTTGTCGGAGAGAGATCGCTAAACGAGTTCTCCCCGACCCAGTATGGCCCAATTTCTCTGACAACCTGGGTCTCAACAAGCATTCATTCGTCGTGCAGGCGCGTGGATACTGCGCCGACGTTTAGTCGGCCATCAAGGTGTGCAAGCGCTTGAGATTGAACGCCAAGCAGACCAAGCACCATTCTCCAGCCGCTGCGCCCAAGCCACGTAAGGAGAACTGTCGAAAGCCCAAGACTTCTTTGATGAGCCCAATCACCGGTTCGACGGTCATCTTACGCAGACGATAGATCGCACGACCAATTTTCGTCTGTAACTTGTACGCCATCTTCACTTGCAGACTGGCATCGGCGGATGGCGGGGCGGGTTGTTCGGCAAAGAACTTTTCCCAACTGCGATGATGGGGCTCACGCCCGGTCGCAATGTAGGCATCAATGCCGCGATCTTCTAGCCCCTTCACCGTGCGGGGACTCCAGTAGCCATTGTCCAATGCCGCCGCGTCCGGCTTGCCGACCCGGGGCGAGATGGCATCCACCGTTGGCGCGGCTTCTTGCTTGTCATTGGGATGATTGGACAGCGATGGCGCGACGATTAACAAACTGGCTTGGTCGACGGCCACCTGTGCGTTGTAGTGCTGGTCAAACCCTTCGTCGGTGCTATTCTTCATCATGCGTGAATCCGGATCGGTGAAGTTGTATTGATCTTGATCGCGCGGGCCGGGTGTTGGTGGTTGGGGCGGGCGTCCGCGGGGTTTGCGTCCCGTGTGCTGAGCCTTTTCTTCTCGCTCGCGCAATTTGGCTTGATACGTGGCTTGCTCGGCGGCATCGCGTTCTTGGGCACGCGCTTCCAAGACCACTTTGGCTTTCGCCAAATTTGCCAGGCGTTCTTGGCGCAAGGTCAGTTCATCTTCGATGACCAGCCCTTGGGGGAGGGTGCGTTCACCCTGATCGGCTTGTTCGCCCAAAGTGAGCAAGGTCTGAACTTCTTGGCGCAGTTGGGCGTCCAATTCGATCAAGTGTTTGTAACTGACTGCGTGATGCTTGGACGCATCGGCATGAATCTTGCTGCCATCAATGCTGATGTTGCCCAGTTTAAATACACCGGCTTCTTGCGCCAAGAGCAGGATTTGGACGAATAACTCTTGAATCTCCGCCAGAAAAGTTTTGCGGAAGTTGGCAATGGTGTCGTGGTCAGGATGCAACCCGCTGGCGATGAAGCGCACCGGAATGTTCTCGTACGTCTGGCGTTCAATCTTGCGCGAACTGAAAATGCCGGTCGCATAGCCGTAGAAAAGTAGCCCCAGCAAAATTTCAGGCGCAAAGGCAACTCCGCCGACAGGCGCATAGCCAGCGTAGATTCGACTCAAGTCAAGTTGTGCGATCACATCAACGACAAAGCGTGCCAAGTGATTCAGCGGCAAGGCATCGCGCAACGTGATAGTTTGGTTCAGGGTTGCTTCGTAATCCGGAGTTTTGAATTGTCTGGTCATGTCCACATTTTACCACAGGGAGGTAAATCTATGCCTCTCTCCGACAAACTGCTAGGTACAAGTCTTTTTTGGCTTGCCGGGATTCGGACGGCGTGGCATTATCGCGGCAAGCGGGTGACACTCGTGCTGGGCGAAAAACGTCTTCACCAACGCGTCCTGCTCATTAGTGTGGCGAACACGCAGTTGTATGGCGGCATCGTGCGCATTGCGCCGGATGCGTGCGTGGACGATGGCTTGCTCAATGTGGTGATCTTTCAAGGCGCGGGGCTGGGGGCGACGGCGTGGCATTTGGTGCGCGTTTTGTTTGGCGCGCATGGGCGCGATCCCCAAGTGGCAATGTATCGCGTGCCTGCGATTTACATTAATGGAAAAAATTTGCCTGTACATGTGGACGCCGAGCCCATTGGCTCGACGCCGATTGAAATTCGAGTACGGCCACGCGCACTGCGCGTCCTAGTTCCAAAAACTGCCAACCGGAATTTATTTACGCAACCATGCTCGGGACGAGCCAGTGGCTCGCCCTGAGTATTTATTCGACTGATACAATTTCAATCGGATCGCCGACACGCAACGCGCCGCCTTGAATCACACGCGCGAGCATCCCGCGTTGTCCTTCGATCGCCGCACGCAAGCCAGGGCGAATCGCTTCAATAAACTCGCACGGCGCGCACGTTTTGGTCGTTTCAAAAAGCGCGCCGCCAACGCGCAAGCGCGTGCCCGGTGCGAGCGTTTGTAACTCGATGCCCCGCGTCGTAATATTTTCGCGCACCTGCGCCACATCCAGTTTGAACTCAGCCAGCGTTTCGACATCCATCAGCAACACTTGGCGCGCGCTATTGGGTTTGGCATGCGCGTCGCCTTCGAAACCCAGGTTCGTGATCGCGCGCAAGTTCGTTTTCATTTCCATCGGCGTGCCGGGGGCGGCGCAGATTTGTAAACTGACAACCGTGCCGCGTGGTTGATTCATGATTCCTTGCTCCTTTATTTTTCACCATAGTACACCGCCATCGAACCGAGCGCCCACCGTCGAAAATAAACCTTGCTAAACCCCAGGTCGCGCATCAACTCAACCACTTGCTCGGGCTTGAGAAACGCATGTACCGATTGCGGCAGGTACCGATACGCTTCCGGCTGTCCGCTCAGCCAGCCACCCACGCGCGGCATTACGTAATCGAAATAGATGCCGAAAATATCTTTCCAGATGGGCGTGCGCGGCGACGTGATTTCCAAACTCACGGTTCGTCCACCAGATTTCAACACGCGATAGATTTCCGCAAACGCCATGCGCACATCCGCGACATTGCGCAATACAAACGCATCCACCACGCAATCGAATGTGTCGGCGGGCAAAGGCAAACGTAACATATCACCCGCGGTAAATGCCACGCCGCTTGGATATTTCACTTGCCCCAGCCGCATCATCTCGATGGCAAAATCTGCGCCAATCACGCGGCAAGCCGGTTCGGTTTCGCGGAGCGCGGCGGCGAAATCGCCGGTGCCGGTGGCTAGATCAAGCGCCAGCCCGTTGCGCGGCGGTTGTGCCAAACGCGCGGCGGCGCGACGCATGGCTTGATGTTGGCCGAACGTCATGACAGCATTCATCAGATCATACCGCCGCGCAATTTGGTCGAACATTTTTTGCACATAGAGTGCTTTGGCAGAACCGGAGAGTGAGGTCATTTTGAATTTTCGATCACGAATAAATTTTTGCCACGCGCTCGATCGCGGCGAGCAATGCGTCCTCTTCGCGCACCAGCACCGTGCGCGGATCGAACACGACGCGGTTGGCTTCGATGCGCGCAATGATGGGCGGGGCGTTTTCGCGCAAGCGCGCGGCAAACGCATCCGGCGCGGCAACCGTCAACGCAACGGCGCGCGTGGGCAAGGTTTCGCCGGGGAGCGAACCGCCGCCCACGGTGGACTCGGCGTCAATCACCTCGGCATCGAGCAACGCGGTACGCCAACGCTCAACCCATTGGTGGGCGCGCGCATCCAGCGCATCGCGGGTGGCGGCAATCATCATCCAAATTGGAATTTTTTGTGTTGCCTCATTTTTTAGGTAATGCAACAACGTGGCTTGGACGCCGGCGAGCGTGAGCTTGTCCACGCGGAGCGCGCGCGTGAGTGGAAATTTTTTCAGCGCGGCAATTAAATTTTTCTTGCCGAGAATAATTCCCGCTTGCGGCGCGCCCAGCAATTTATCGCCGCTAAAGCAAACCAGGTCAGCGCCCGCCAGGATCGATTCCTGCAGGGTCGGCTCATGCGCAATGCCAAACAACGCGGTATCAAGCAAGACGCCGCTCCCCAGGTCGTCCACGCTCAAGATATTTTTTTCGCGCGCGAGTGTGGCGAGTTCGGTCAAGGTCGCTTCGTGCGTAAAGCCAAGCATTTTGAAATTCGACGAATGGACGCGCATCACCAATGCAGTTTGTTCGGTAAGCGCGCGCGCGTAATCTTCGATGTACGTGCGGTTCGTCGTGCCAACTTCGACGAGTGTCGCGCCCGATTGCGCCATCACATCGGGAATGCGAAAGCCGCCGCCAATTTCCACGAGTTGCCCGCGCGAAAGGATCACTTGCTTGCCGCGCGCGAACGTTGCTAGAATCAGCATGACTGCCGCCGCGTTATTGTTGACGACGAGTGCGGCTTCGGCGCCGGTGAGCCGGGTGATGAGCGCTTCGGCGTGACTGTGCCGCGAGCCGCGCTCGCCATGCGCGAGATCGTATTCGAGATTGGAGTAACCTTGCGCGACCGTTTTCATCGCGGCAAGGGTATCATCAGACAAGGGCGCGCGTCCCAGGTTCGTGTGAATGATCACGCCGGTGGCGTTAATCACAGGCACCAGCGACGGGCGCACGGTTTGCTCAACGCGCTCGCGAATGTCGTCAATCAACATCGCAGGCATGGGCGCGTCACCGCCGCTCAGGATCGTTTGCCGCGCGGCATCCAGCGCGGCGCGGCAACTCTCCACGACAAGCGCGCGGCTGGTGCGTTGAGCCAAATCGAGCAACGTGTGATCTTGCAAGAGCGCGTCCACAGCAGGCAATTGGCGTAATTTATCTTGCATCCAAACAAATCCTTATCACAGAAATTTTTAGGCAATCGCCAAACACGCTTCAGCGGACAGCCAGAATAATTGTTCGCGCACCGATCGATGCCGCGTCCACCCGCGCGAACTCCACTCGCCTTCGCCGCTCACATCGTCACCGCCGTAGAGCAGTTGCGCGAACGGCACGCGGCGATATTTTGCGACCGCAAAAAATGCCGCCGCTTCCATTTCAACGGCGACGCAACCTTCGGCGCGGCGCAATTTTACTTGAGCGCGCGTTTCGCGGTAGGGTGCGTCGGTTGTCCAGGTTTTCGCGGCGATGAAATCAATCTGGTGCGCGCGCAGGGTGCGCTTGATCGCGGCAAGCGCGCGCGATGCGGGTTTCACTTCGCGGGCAGGCGCAAGATAATGGTACGAGGTGCCTTCGTCGCGCACGGCGGAGGTTGGCACGATCAGATGCCCCATGGCAATGTCGCGTTGCAACACACCCGCACCGCCGCACGCAATAAATTTGCGGCTACCGAGCGCGATGATTTCTTCGAGCAGTGCCGCCGACATTGCCGCGCCAACACCGGGATGCACAATTGCCAACCGCTTGCCGTGCCAACGAATTTCGCGCAAGACATGCTCGCCGTTTTCCCAATGCAAACGCGCGATCGTTTTGGCGTGATGTTCGGCGCAAACCTGCTCGATCACTTCGCGGAAAAAACAAATGACGCAATGTTCTGGCGGGTCAATGTTTTCAAGCACGCGGCTGGGTTCGATCAGGGCTTGGCGCGCTGGATCAAATTCCAGAATCGGGTAACGCCCGCGCATCGGTTACGGGATTTCCGGGAAGAGGGACATGGGCGCATACGCAACACCGACCAAGCCTGGTCCGGTGTGCGCGCCCAGGACAGGCGCAATGGGCCCCAGCGGCAGGAACGTGCATTTGAATAATTGCTCCAACCGTGCCTTGAGCAACTGGGCTCCGTCGGGATTATTCGCGTGCATAATTTGCAATCGCATCGCCGAACCTGCCGGATATTTGGTCGCGATAAAATCGCCGATCTTTTCGATGGCACGATTGATCGAACGTTCTTGACCATACGTGGCATATTTGCCAATGGTCTTGTCCACGCCGATGATCGGTTTGACATTCAAGATCGAACCGAGCAAGCCTTTCATGTGGCTAATGCGTCCGCCGTGAATCAAATATTTGAGCATCGTTAATGTATACACCGTATCGGTTGCCGCGCTCACGCGCGCGACGAGTTCGACGATTTTCTCTTTCGCCCAGCCCGCGTTTACCGCGCGCGCCGCCGCTTCAACTTGCCAGCCCTCTGCGCCTGACAAAGTCATGGTGTCAATAAAGGTGACGCGCGCTTCAGGTACCATCCCTGCGCCAACCTGAGCCGCGTTCAACGTGCCACTCAACCCGGACGAAATATGAATTGAGAGAATCTCTGGATCGGTCTTGGCGAGTTCGCGATATATAGTCGCAAAATCACCGGGCGCGGGTTGGGAGGTCGTCGGAAAACTTTCGGTTGCGCCCAGCAATTTATAAAACTCGTCAGGTTGAATATCCACACCACTGCGGTACGTTTTTCCATCGAGCGTAAATGTGAGTGGAACCAGATGAATGTTCAACCCCACCAATTGTTCCGGTGCCAAGTCCATACCGCGATCACTTACGATTTTCAATTCAACCTCCTGTTGGCTTGCCATAGATGTTCGGACGGGCGATATTATAGCATACTTGACGCCGATTGAAACTTGCGCACGCGGCTTGTTCAAATCGCTTGACAAATCCGTATGAACTGGATACTATTGGTATTATCATTATACCAATAGACAACTGGCTATGACATCTTATGGTCCGCTCCAATCGGTGCGCCTGTACGAGCAAATTGTGACGCGCATCGAAACTGAAATTTTGAACGGCAAATTGCACTCGGGTGATCGCTTGCCGACTGAGCGCGAATTGGCAGATCAATTCGGCGTGAGCCGCACCGTCATCCGTGAAGCGGTCAAGACCTTGCGCGAAAAAGGGCTGGTGCAAAGCACTCAGGGGCGCGGCACCTTTATCACTAACCGCACGGCCCAGTCAGTTCGGCATTCGCTGGGATTTATGATCCGCGCGGGCTCGCCCGAAAGCACAGCCAATCTGGTGCAAGCGCGCGCGATTATCGAACCGGAAATCGCCGCGCTCGCGGCTGTGAATGCCACCCAAGCGCAGATTGCTGAATTGCGTCACGCCATTGCCAGAATGGATGAGACGTTAACCGATGCCGAAGCGTTTGTCGAAGCCGATTTGGAATTTCACCTGACGCTTGCGCACGCCACGCAGAACACACTCATCCCGGTTTTGCTTGATCCGATTATGGATTTGTTACGCGAGCAACGCAAAAGTACTTTCAAACATGGCGGCGCGGCACATGGTCAAACGCATCACAAGAAAATTCTTGAAGCAGTGACGCGACGCAATCCCAATGCGGCACGCGACGCCATGCGCGCGCATTTGCGTCAGGTTTTGAAAGACAGCCCACCCGCTCACCAGACTCGGCACCCACACATTCACAGCTAGTTCCGCGCGTCAACGCACTGGTGATATCCTTTCAAGGTGGAAATCCATCTACCCCTGCAATCCAACTCGTTCAATCGTTGCCGAGGAGAATCTCAACATGAACCGCGATCAATTTCTAGGCGTCTGGACACTCGTCTCGTACGAATTCCGTTTATCGGATGGCATTTTGATCCGACCGATGGGACAAAGAGTCAAGGGTTTGTTGATCTATGATCCGCACGGCTGGATGATGTTGCAAGTGATGGATCCCGAACGCCCTCTATTTGCATCGGGCGATTGGTTGCGCGGCACGGCGGAAGAAATTCAAGCGGCATGGGAAGGCGCGTTTGCGTACTATGGCACATTTGAATTGGACGAGCGCCGCGGTATGATCATTCATCATATTCACGGCGCAGGATTTCCAAACTGGATTGGCAATGCTCGCGAACTGTTCGCCGAATTTGTGGACGAGCGTTTGACGCTCATGACGTTGCCCATGCCCTTGAGCGGCGAGACCGCCGTGGGCTATTTGACGTGGACGCGCGTATAAGAATCTGGACTTGCCAGATCAAAAGTATCAAGGAATGAGACGAAAGTGCTTGCTTTACGCAAAGGAGGTGCGTATAATTAAAAAGAGGTTTTAGGGTTAGCAATGATGGCTGATTGACGGAATGTTGAAAGGGTGAGGATGGCAATCCTTTGGGTTGCCGCCCCAAATTGGTTTGATCAACCGCGACGATGCAAAATGAAAAAGGAGAAGACGATGTCGTTCAAAATGAACCGATTGGTGTGGATCGGAATGTTCCTCGTGTTGGTGGCGTTGATTGCCGCGTGCGCGCCCGCGCCGACTGCGGCTCCTACCGCCGCCCCGCCCACTGCCGCGCCGAAACCCACAACGGCAACCGCGGCAACCTCTGCGCCTGCCGCAACTGCCGCACCCGCGCCGACAAGCGCGCCAGCCGCGCAGACGAAAAAGATCGTGATCGGCTTTACCGCATCACTCACGGGCGCACAACAAGTCGCGTCCAAAAAGCAAACCGAAGGCCTCCAACTCTGGCTTGATGATGTGAAAAAAGCCGGTGGCATTAAATTGAAAGACGGCACGATTTTAATGCCGGAAATGAAATCGTACGACGATGAAAGCAAGACCGATCGTGTGCAAGCATTGTATACCACGCTCATCAACACCGACAAGGTAGATTTTCTGCTCAGTCCGTATTCCAGTTCGCTCGCCAAGTCCGCCGCTGTGGTTTCGGAACAGAATGGCAAGATCATGATCACCGCTGGCGCCGCGGACGATGCCACGATGGAACAAGGATTCAAGTTGACGTATCAGCTCTACACCCCAGCCAGCCGCTATCTCACCGGCGCAGTGGATTTGATGCAGAAACTCGATCCGACGATTAAAAAAGTTGCCGTGCCGTATGAAAAAGATTCCTTCTCGACCTTCGTCGCGAATGCGGTGCAACCGTATTTGAAAGACAAGGGCTATGATGTGACGTTGTTTGAAGGATATGACAGCAACACGACCGACTTTGCGCCGTTCATCAACAAAATCACGGCAAATACACCGGACGCGATCCTGGGTGGCGGTCACTTGGTAGACGGCACCAGCTTTGCCAAACAATTGTTTGAAAAGAAATTGCCTGTCAAGTTTGTATCCTTGCTTGTCGCGCCGCCCGAACCAACGTTTGCCGATATTGGCGACGCCGCACTCGCGATCGTCGGGCCGAGCCAATGGGAAACCCAGGTCACCTATAGCGCCGATTCTGCCAAAGCCGCGAACCTGCCCTGGTATGGTCCCGCCGCAAAAGATTTCACCGCCGCGTATAACGCCAAATACAACGCGCCACCATCCTACCACTCGGCGGGCGGTTACGCGCAGGGTTTGATCCTCCAAAAAGCAATTGAAGATGCCGATAGCGTTGACCCAACCAAAATTGCCGCCGCCTTGGACAAACTGGATTTGATGACATTCTACGGTCACGTCAAATTCAGCACCGATGCCAAGACGCACGGCAAGCAAACGGGTCATGAGATGGTCTATATGCAGTGGCAGAAAAACGCCGCGGGCAAACTCGTGCCCCAGATTGTGTGGCCCCTAACCAGTAAATCTGCGGATGCAATTCTCCGCAAATAACGATCGGCTTGCGTTGTCAGATAGTCGGAAGTCTAACAGACTTGCCGACTATCTGACTATTCTGGGCTAGATTTCCACGTTGAGGTGGCGATGAATCTTGAAGCGCTGGTTGGTTCTTCGATTGATGGCTTGATGATCGGCACCGTCTATGGCTTGGCGGCAATGGGACTCACGCTGATTTTTGGCGTCATGCGCGTGATCAACCTGGCGCACGGTCCCGCGATCATGTTAGGGATGTTCACTGTTCTCCTGCTCAGCCAGAGTGCCGGGGTCAACCCGTACCTGGGTTTGATCGTAGTTTTGTTAGTCGGACTTGGGTTCGGCATCCTCATGTATTTTGGCGCGGTCAATCGTGTGATCAACGCGCCAGAATTGACCACACTCCTCGCGACATTTTCCGTCAATCTCATGATCACCGGTTTAGCAACCGTCCTTTTTACGACAACCCCACACGCGCTTGACGTGAGTCTCGGCTCGATCCAATTCGGCAAGATCACGATCCTGGGGACAAAAGCATTTGCCGTGGTGATCGCGTTGATCGTGACGGTTGTGCTGTACTATTTTCTCTATCGCACACGCACCGGCAAATCCATTCGCGCGGTAGCCAACAATCGCAACGCGGCGGAACTGATGGGCATCAACTCTACGTGGATGCTAGCATTGAGTTTCGGTCTCGGCATCATGCTGGCGATGGTTTCTGGCGCGTTACTCGCCACCTTGTTTTCGTTCTCGGCGCTGTCTGGCAGTGTGTATGAAACTAAAAGTTTTGTGATCGTCGTGCTGGGCGGGCTAGGCAATCCCACCGGCGCGTTGCTCGGCGGCATTATAATTGGCTTGCTCGAAAGCATCACGACAATTTTTATGCCGGTCGGCTGGGTGCCGATTTTTGAATTTGGCATCTTTGTCTTGATTCTGCTGGTTCGCCCCAACGGTCTCTTTGGAGCGCACTGATATGAAAACTCTAACGAGTCCCTTTTTCTGGCTTGTGCTGATCGTGGTCGGCGTGACCGCTTTTGTCCCGATTGCGCTGGATGCGCCCGCTCTGCGCGAAGATCTGTTTTCGATCTTGATGCTCGTCGTCCTGGCATCGAGCGTCAACATGATCATGGGCTATACCGGTTATGTCAGTTTCGGAAATATCGTGTTTTTCGGTTTGGGCGGCTACTTTTCGTTTTTCCTGATGCAGACCTATCAAATGCACTTTGTGCTTGCCGCGTTGCTCGGAGCTGTGAGTACCGCTTTACTTGCCTTTCTGATTGGCACGCCGGTCTTGCGTTTGCGCGGCGCATACTTTGCGCTCGCCACCATCGGCGTCAATGAAGCGGTGCGCGCATTCGTCAATAATTTTGATCCCTTTGGCGGCGCGATTGGCATGTTCTTTAACTTTTCGGTGTACGATGCGTATGGCGGCGCCAAAGCCGCCGGGCAATTGGCTTATGTCGCGATGATCCTGGTAGCGTTGGCAACAATCGCGACAAGTTTCTTGATCAAGAAATCGAAATTTGGGCTGGGCTTGCTCGCCATTCGGGAAGACCAGGACGCGGCGCAAGTGCTGGGCATTGATCCCGCGCGCGCCAAAGTGATCACGTACACCATCTCATCGTTTTTCCCCGCACTGGCAGGCGCGGCATTCTTTTTCAAGAATGGCATTATCGAACCGGGAATTGCGTTTGACTTGCAACGCTCCATCGAAAGCTTGGTCATGGTGATGCTAGGCGGCTATGGCACAGTCACCGGACCTATCGTCGGCGCACTGCTGTACGAGCGCTTGCGCTCATTGCTCATTATGCTCCCGCCGGTCACACTCGCGGGAGTGACGCTGAACTTTAGCCAATTGCATTTGTTTATCGCAGGCGCGCTCTTGTTGCTGATCGTGTTATTTGTGACAGCAGGTGTCATCGGTTGGTTGCGCAATCGCGTACCAGCTTTGCGGAGGTACCTCGAATGACCAACGCAATTCTGCAAGTAGAAAATATCAGCAAACGCTTTGGCGGCTTGCAAGCGCTCGATCGCATTACGTTTCACGTCAACGAAGGCGAGATCCTGGGTTTGATCGGACCGAATGGCGCGGGCAAGACGACAATGTTCAATGTAATCAACGGAGTGTTTCCGCCCAGTTCCGGCACGATCATGTTTAACGGGCAGGATATTACGGGCTTGCCGCCATACAAGGTTTCCGCACGCGGCATTGCGCGCACGCACCAAGTGGTTCGTCCGTTGGGTGAACTCACCGTCCGCGAAAACGTCACGGTCGGCGCGTGCTTTGGACGCGAGAAGCTTGCGCTGGGCGCGGCGGAGCAAGTGGCAGACGAGGTGCTCGAGTTTGTCAGCTTGACCGCCAAGCGCGATGCGCTGGCGGGCAAACTGAATGTCGCGCAAAAGAAACGGCTGGAGATGGCGCGCGCGCTTGCCGCGCGACCCAAGTTGATCTTGCTCGACGAAGTGCTGGCGGGCTTGAATCCGCAAGAAGTTGCCGATATGCTGACCGTGATTCGCAAAATTCGCGCGCAAGGCGTCACAATCGTCATGATCGAACACTTGATGCACGCGGTCATGAATCTATCGGATCGCGTCGTTGTGATGGTCTACGGTGCCAAGGCGACCGAGGGCTTGCCGAGCCAAGTCTCGAACAATCCCCAAGTCATCGAAGCGTACCTGGGCGATCCAAAAGTAGCGCAACGCTTTTTGGAGGGAAAGGAATGATTACCCTCGATGTACAAGGGATCGAAGCGGGTTACGGCGAAGTCCAAATTTTGTGGGGCTTGTCGTTGAAATTGCAACAAGGTTTACTGACAACGCTCGTTGGCACGAATGGCAGTGGCAAGACCACGCTCCTGCGCGCAGTGAGCGGCTTGATTCCGGCGTGGAAAGGCAAGGTCACGTTTCACGATCAGGACGTGACCAAACTGTCCGCGCACACCAAAGCACACATGGGCTTGGTGCTGGTGCCGGAAGCGCGCCAGTTGTTCACCGATATGACGGTACTGGAAAATTTGGAAATGGGCGCAACGCCCAAGCGTGCGCGCGCTGAATACAAAAAAAATCTCGACTGGGTATTTACGCTCTTGCCGCGTCTGAAAGAGCGCATGAACCAAACGACGGGGACCTTATCCGGCGGCGAGCAACAAATGGTGGCAATCGCGCGCGGCTTGATGGCAAAACCGCAAGTGCTCATGTTCGACGAACTGTCGCTGGGTTTGTCACCGCTCCTCGTGCTCAATCTGTTTGAAGTTGTGCGCACGCTGAAAAAAGAAGGCATCACGATGTTGTTGGTGGAGCAGAATGTACAAATGGCACTCGCCGTCAGCGATTATGCGTATGTGCTGGACAATGGCAAGATTGCGCTAGAAGGCACAGCGAAAGCGGTGCGCGAAATGGAAAGTGTCCGCAAGGCGTACCTGGGATTGTAAATTGCGAACCACGAGACGCGCGCGCTCTGCACAGGGCGCGCGCGTTTTATTCCTGCCGCCGGAAAACCGCAATGCGATTTCGCGTTGGTTGTGCTATACTTGCGCTAGCCGTAAATCAAATGAGCGAATCAAACCCTAGCCCACCCAACTACTCCGAACGCGAATTGCGCGCCATCGCGGTGCTTGGCGCGGCATTACGCGCCGCGCAATCACGCCCAGAAATTATCGTGCGTCTGCTTGAGCGGACGCGCGAATTATTGTTTGCCGATGGCGCGACATTTGTCGGACGCGACCCCGCCAACGACGACATTGTGCTGGAACTGGGAAGCGGCGCGTGGGCGCATCACACCGAAACGCGCTGGCCCGCCGATCAAGGTTTCGTGGCGCGCGTGTTAGCGCGCGGCCAGTCCTTGCTCGCCGATACCGCGCTCGAAATGGGCGCGCCGTTGATTGCGCAACAAACGACGCTAGGCGCAGTGTGGGTCGGGCGCGCAACGCCGTTCGATGCAAACGATTTGCGCGTGCTGGTGATCATCGCCGACATTGCCGCGAACGCACTCGACCGCATGACCTTGCACGCCCAGTCAATTTTGCACGCGCAACAACTCGCCAAGATCAATACGATGGGACGCGCGCTCGCGGAACAATTCGATGTCGTCGGCATTTACGATCATGTCAAAGATGTCCTGTTTGATCTCTTTCCCGATATGACCGGCTTGATGATCAACTTGTTCAATGCGCAACAGCAACTAATTGTGCCAACCTATTGTTTTACGGACGATACGCACCAAGACATGTCCCAGATTCCGCCGATCCAATTGGGGCCACCGGGAACCGGCACGCAAAGCCGCGTCATTCACAGTCGCCAGCCGCTGATCATCAATAATTATCAAGCGCAATTGCAAAAAGCGCGAGTGAATATCAAAATTGGCCAAGCCGATTCACCCGCGCGCAAATCGTCGCTGTATGTGCCGATGCTTTCACGCGGCCAAGTGATTGGCGTGATGATCATTCAAAGTCCCCTGCCGAATCGATTTTCGCAACAGGACGCCGATGTGCTGGCATTGGGCGCGAACACCGCCGCAGTTGCGCTGGAGAATGCGCGATTGTTTGATCGTCTGCAATCAGCTAACCGTGAATTGAATGCCGCATATGATGCAACGATGGAAGGCTGGTCGCGCGCGCTCGATCTGCGCGATAAAGAAACGGAAGGACACACACAACGCGTCGCCGAAATGACGGTGGCACTCGCGCGCGCGATACATCTGTCAGACGACGAATTGGTGCAGGTGCGGCGCGGCGCGCTCATGCACGACATTGGCAAGATCGCCGTGCCGGACGCGATTCTGCTCAAGCCCGACACATTGACCCAGGCTGAATGGGCGATCATGCGCCGCCACCCGCAATATGCGTATGCGATGCTCGCGCCAATCGCGTACTTGCAACGCGCACTCGATATTCCGTACTGCCATCATGAAAAGTGGGATGGTACGGGTTACCCGCGCGGACTCGTGGGTGAAGCGATTCCACTAGCCGCGCGAATTTTTGCGCTCGTGGATGTCTGGGATGCGCTCACGTCAGATCGACCCTATCGCCAAGCATGGAGCCAAATTGAGACCCGCGCGTATATTGAAACGCAAGCAGGTTTGCATTTTGATCCAGACATTGTGCCGATATTTCTAAATCTTGTTGCCCATATCTGATCGGATCACATCACTCATTTGACCTCTGATTCTGATCACTAATTTCTGATTAGGCTTACTAACATTTATGCCTACGCTTTCTGATCAACTCAAATCGCTCGGTGTTCAAATTGGCACAAAAAATTTGGTGCCGCCAAAACCGAAAAACGCAAACTCGCACGCCATCGAAGACATTCTGCCGGGGCGCATTCACACAACCGCGTGCGGCGAAGCGTTTGTGGTTGAGCAAACGTTTGCGCCCGAGTACCGGCATGGTCATGCGGCGTTGCCGCTCACCGCATCGCTCATGCCGATCGCGGATTGGGCGAACGAACCGCGTCTGATCGCGTGCGATCCGGGCAACCTGGTTTTTCTCGATACGGAAACAACCGGCTTGTCGGGCGGCACTGGCACGTATGCGTTTCTCATTGGCATCGGACGCTTGGTCGGCGATACATTTCACTTGACGCAAATCCTCATGCGCGATCCGGCTGAAGAACCAGCAGCGCTCGCCGCGCTTACGGAATTTTTACAACCCCTCGGCGCGCTCGTCACGTTCAACGGCAAGTCGTTTGACGCGCCATTATTGAAAACGCGCTATATCGTCAACGCGCACACCGTGCCCTTTGCCAATGCCGCGCACCTCGATCTGCTTCCGCTTGCGCGCCGCTTGTGGCGTGACCGGCTCACGAGCCGCGCACTGAGTTCACTGGAAACACACATTCTCGGCGTCACGCGCACCAGCGAAGATATTCCCGGCTGGTACATTCCGCAAATCTATTTTGAATATCTGCAAACGCGCGATGCGCGCCCGTTGCGCGGCGTGATGTATCACAACGCGATGGACGTGGTGGCGATGGCGGCGCTGTTGAGTCACATCGCGCAGATGCTCGCCGATCCCTTTGCGTTTGCAATTGAACATGGGATTGACGTGGTGGCAATCGGCAAACTGTTTCAAGACCTGGGTCGGTGGGACGACGCGGCGCAACTGTACGCGCGCGGCTTGGACATGCCCCTCTCCGAATCCGAATTCCGCGAAACGATTCGGCGGTTGTCATTGCTCCAGCGGCGACGCGGCGATACGATCGCGGCGCTCGAGTTGTGGCAGGGCGCGGCGCAGAATCGGCAGGTGTATGCGTACGTGGAACTGGCCAAGTATTACGAACATCACACGCGCGATGTCACGCAAGCCATCGCGCAAACACGCGCCGCGCTCGCCCTCGTCGCCGCGCGCGATTTTCCACCGGACGAGCGCAAGCGGTGGCAAAGCGATTTGGAGCATCGGCTCAAGCGGCTGGAAGCGAAACAAATGAAACATCCGCCGCATTGAACATTCGTGCTATTTGTGCTAGAATATCCGCGCACTAGAAAATCACGCGAGGAAAAAAATTATGCGAGAAATTTTTGTGGCGATTGCCCAGTTTCATCCCCGGCTCAACGAGCCGCAAGCCAACCTGGATCGCATGAGCGATATTATCGCGCAGATTGCGGCGACGCAAAAAATGGATCTGATCGTGTTCCCAGAACTCACGACGACGGGGTACGAGTGCGGCGTCAAGTTCACCGAACTCGCCGAACCCGTTGAGGGCTTTACCGTCGAAACGCTTGGCGCCAAGGCGGCGCAATTCCAAACGCACATTGCCTTTGGCATGGTCGTCAAGCACAAGGTCGAAAGCGTGGTCTATGATTCCGCGCTCTTGCTTAGCCCCGAAGGCGAAGTGATCGGGCAATACAACAAGGTGCATTTGAAACCGGAAGAGCGACCCAACTTTCGCGGCGGCTATCGCTTTCCCGTGTTTGAAACCAGCTTTGGCAAAATTGGTTTGCTCCTGGGTTGGGACTTGGCATTCCCCGAAGCCGCGCGTTCGCTGGCACTGGATGGCGCGGAACTGATCGTCGCGCCGGCAAACTGGGAAGTCGGCGCAATCGCCGAATGGCAAACGTATTTGCGCGCGCGCGCGTGTGAAAATTCTGTTTACGTTGCCGGCGTTAATCGCATTGGCGACGAGTACACGTATGCGTTCGGCGGCGAGAGCGCGCTCATCGGACCGCGCGGTGAATTGCTCGCGCATGTGGGCAAGGACGAGAACGACCGACCGAAAGAAGCGTATACGCTGGCGAAACTTGATCTCGATGCCGTAAAAAAATGCCGCGAAGAATTGCAAACGATGCAAAGCCGCCAACCCGCAACGTATCGCGCCGTCGTGCGAAATTATTGAACGCAAACTCCAAACCAAAAGGAAAACTTATGCCTCGCATTGATTTTCGCAGTGACACGGTCACGCTCCCTACGCCGCAAATGCGCGCGGCGATGGCACAGGCAGAATTGGGCGATGATGTGATGGGCGAAGACCCGACGATCAATCGTTTGGAAGAAATGGCGGCGGCGCGGCTGGGCAAGGCCGCCGCGTTGTTTACCGCCAGCGGCACGATGGGCAACCTGGTCGCTCTGCTCACGCATTGCGGGCGCGGCGACGAAGTGATCGTTGGCGACCGCGCGCACATGTTCATCAACGAAGTCGGCGGCATGGCGGCGCTCGGCGGTATCCAGCCGCACACGTTGCCCAACCAGGACGATGGCACACTCGCGCTCGACGCGATCACGCACGCAATTCGCGGCGACAATGTGCATTATCCGCGCACGCGCATGATCGCGCTCGAAAACACGCACAACAATTGCGCGGGCGCGCCACTCGCGCCGGATTATTTGCAGGCGGTCTATACGCTCGCCCAGAAAAATCATTTGCGTGTGCATACGGATGGCGCGCGCATTTTCAACGCGGCGGTTGCGCTCAACTTGCCGGTCGCCGACCTGGCGCGTTATACTGATTCGATTTCGTTTTGTCTGTCCAAGGGCTTGAGCGCGCCGGTGGGTTCGCTCTTGTGCGGCTCGCGCGATTTTATCGCCGAAGCGCGGCGTCAGCGTAAAATGGTCGGCGGCGGGATGCGCCAAGCCGGGATTTTGGCGGCGGCGGGCATTGTCGCGCTGGACACAATGGTGGAGCGCTTGGCGGACGATCACGCAAACGCCAAACGTTTGGCGGAAGGACTGGCGGACCTTCCTGGTATCGTGCTTGACCCAGCGCGCATTCAAACGAATATCATCTTTTTCGATGTGACCAATGGCATGACAGCGGCACAACTCGCGGAACGCCTCGCGCGCGAAGGCGTTTTCATTGGCGCATTCGGCGAACGGCATGTGCGCGTGGTGACACATTATGGCATCGCGCGCGCGGAGATTGAAACGGCGTTGCTAGCGGTGCAACGCGCGCTCGCGGCATAATCCGGCCAAGCGGTGCGAGCTAACCCCAGCGCGTAAATTTCACGGCGCGGTCACCCAACCGCGTCGTTTTGCTTTTGCGCGAACGGTGGTAAAATCGTTACGCCAGTTCGCCCCAACTCAATCCGGACTCGTATGTGAGGTCATGCTTCAGTGCCAACTGTTTCCCATTCCGCGATCCAAGGTCTAACGCTTGAGCAAGTGCAAACACGCCGCGCGCAAGGTCAGGGCAATGTTGCGTTGCCGCCCACCAGTCGCACGTATGGCGAAATCATTCGCGAAAATGTTTTCACGTTTATTAACATCACCCTCTTCTTCCTGGGAGTCGCGCTCGCGCTCGTCGGTCGGCCCACTGATGCGATCGTTTCGAGCGGCGTGATCACACTGAACATTCTCGTCAGTGTAATTCAGGAAATTCGCGCCAAACGCACGCTCGATCACATTGCACTGCTCACGCGCCCACAAGCCACCGTGATCCGCGCAGGTCAAGCAACCCAGGTCGCGCCGGAAGCATTGGTGATCGGCGATGTATTGCACGTGGATGCGGGCGATCAGATTGTGCTGGATGGCTCGATCCTCGCCGGGGCGATGGCGGTGGATGAATCGCAACTCACCGGCGAATCGGATGTGATTCCGAAAGCGGTGGGCGCGCCGGTATATTCCGGCAGTTTTTGCGTGAGCGGGAGCGCGTACCTCATCGTCGAAAAAGTGGGGAGCGCAAGTCTCGCGCAACAAATCACGGCAGGCGCACGCGCCTTTCGCCGCGTGTTGACGCCGTTGCAAAACCAGGTCTATTTGGTCATCCGCGTCATGTTTCTCGTCGTTGGCTATATTGCATTTCTGCTCATGCTGAATGCGGTGATGTACGAAATCAAACTGGCGTCGAGTTTACAGCGGCTCACGCTTGTGGCGGGGCTGGTGCCAAATGGACTCTTTCTTTCGATCTCGATTGCCTACGCGCTGGGTGCGGTGCGCATCATTCGCCATGGCGTCCTCGTGCAACAATCGAATGCAATTGAATCGTTGAGCAACGTGGATGTCTTGTGTCTCGATAAAACCGGGACGCTGACGACGAACCGGCTTCAAGCGCAATCGCTCCAGCCATTGGCGGTGAGCGAGGCAGAATTGCGCCGCGTGCTGGGCGCACTGGTGGCAAGCGCGACCAGTCGTAACAAAACGAGCGAAGCGCTTGCCGAAAAATATCCCGGTGTGACGTTGCCAGTAATCGCCGAGATTCCATTTTCATCGGCGCGCAAGTGGAGCGCGGTCGCGTTTGACGATGCAACCTTGCGCGGGGTAGTGGCGCTGGGCGCGCCGGAAATGATGCGTCCCTATTTGCGCGAAAACGCAACCGAGTGGCAGATGCTTGGCTCTGCCGCGCGCGCGTTGGAGGATCAAGGGTTGCGCGTGGTGTTGGTAGCACAACACGCCGAGCCTGGGTTGCAGGATGCGGGCGATGCGTCGCGTTTGCCGACCGGCATGATCCCGTTAGGCTTGGTGAGTCTCAGCGACGAGTTGCGTCCCGAAGCAAGCGCGGCGTTAGCCCAGTTCGCGCGCGCGGGCGTCCAGCCGAAAATCATTTCGGGTGATAATGCCGAAACCGTTGCCGCGCTAGCGCGCCAAGCCGGGTTGGGTCCCGACATCAAATTGGTTTCGGGGATTGACCTGGCAAACATGAATGACGCCGAGTTTCAAGCCGCGGCTGAGGCGGCGACAATTTTTGGGCGAATCAGCCCGCAACAAAAACAACGGCTTATTCAAGCGTTGCGCGAGCGCGGGCATTACGTTGCGATGATCGGCGACGGGGTGAATGATGTCCTTGCGCTCAAGCAAGCCAACCTGGGTGTCGCCATGCAAAGCGGCGCGCAAGCCACGCGCGGCGTTGCGGACTTGATCTTGATGCGCGACACGTTCGCGTCGCTTGCACCGGCGGTTGAGGAAGGACAACGCATTCTCAATGGCATGCAGGACATTCTCAATTTGTATATCACGCGCATCGCGACGATGGCGGTCTTGATTCTCTCCGCGCTGGTGGTCGGCGAATTCCCGCTTGAACTGCGTCAGGCGTCGCTGGTCACACTGTTCTCGGTCGGTATTCCCGCAGTGGCAATTGCATTTTGGGCGCGCCCGGGCCAAGTTGCCAAATATACGCTGGGTCGCCAGTTGTTGCATTTTGTCTTGACGCCGGTATTGGTCACGAGTGTTTTAGCGCTGTTTTTGTTTTACGGCACGTTATTGTTGCGGCTAAGCCAAGACCCGCAATACAATCTCGATATTTCGCCGGACAAGGTGGATGCAATCTATAACAGTGTCTTGTTGATCGCGCAATCAACGCTAACCGCGTTTCTGGTGCTATGTGGATTGCTCACCGTGATCTTTGTCGAGCCGCCGACGCGCTGGTGGGCGGTTGTTGATGCGGCCAGCGGGGACTGGCGTCCGACGATTTTGGTCAGCCTCCAATTTATTGCATTTGTGGCAATTTTGTTTTTCGCGCCACTGCGCGCCTTGTTTTCCATTGCCGAACTCGGCGGTCAAGAGTTGGGTCTAGCGTTTAGCGCGACAATCCTTTGGTTATTCATTGTGCGCTGGTTGTGGAAGCATCAAGCGTTTGAACGCTTTCTCGGTTTACGCATCTAGCGGTGCGCGGCATGGCCCCGCAAAACAAGACCCGCCTGGTTCAACACCGGGCGGGTCATTTTATTTTTAGAACGGGATAAGCGTCAACTAGCGCGCCGCTTGCGCGCAGATAATTTCCGCGTCAAAGGTCGGCGCAATCTGTTCTCCCGGCGGCACGATCAAAAAATCGGTTTGCCAATCGCCAGCTAGCAAGCGGCGCACCAATCCTGCGTCACCGGCGATACGCTCATAACTCCAGCCGTGTTTCGCCGCGTCGGCTTGCGCTTGAATTTCGACTGGCGCGCTGTTGCCGATCTGCAAATCAATGAACACGGCGCGTTGATAATGTTTTTGCCACGCGCCCATCACGTCCATCAAATAATCGGCATTGTCCTTGCCATACTTGGTTACGAACTTGGCATACTCGGCTTGCAGATCAACACTTGGCGACGCCGCGCCAAGTGCAAGCGTGCCAGGTTTGCCGCGCTCGATGTAATCCAACGCGTACCAATATGTGCCTGGTTTGGTTTCAAATTCGGTTTGATAGCGCGCGCGACTGCCGAGGAATAGCGTGATGCAATCGTGCGCGCGTGGCATCACGAGCGGAACCGCAGGCGCGCGCAAACCTTCGGTCGCTTTACCGCACAAACCGTATCCGAGTACGATTGCATCGAAACCGGCAGGCGTCGCATCAATGCGGGCTTGCAACGCCGCGCGTAAATCAGCGGGCGTGTTGTGCAAACCCAGTTGGAGTAATTCCACATCAACCAAGTGCGGTGACTGCGCGGCAGAATGGTATACCACGCGCGCGAGCGATTCACAAGCAAAACATTTCAGTCGCATCGGCGTTCCTTTGGTTTGACTCAACGATGACATGATGAACAGGCGCCGCAATTACTGCCCCGATGACACCAAGTTAGTTTGCGCGTTGTGCTGACATCGCTCACCGTACGGCCTTGTTGATCCACGATCCCAACCGTCCACACGAAATCCCCATAGCTCAAACCGATCTCGCGATCCCAGGTCAGTTTGCGTTGCGTGCCGACATTGAATTCCTTTTCCCAATTTGGGCTCGCGGCGCGTTTGACCCAGACGCGATATTGATCGCCAGGTTGTTGCAAACCCAGATCGTCCCACTCGACGGTGATCGCGACAGCTTGTTGTTGTTGTCCATCTTGCGGCTCGCGCAAATGGACCATCGGATACCGCACCGCGCTGGTAGGGATGGCAGTCGGCGGTAGAGTGGGTGTCGGCGAACTCGTCGCGGTCGCCGTGGCGGTCGCCGTGCGGGTCGCCGTCGCAGTGGGCGTAAGCGTTGGTGTTGGCGTGAGCGTAGGAGTGGCGCTGGGGATTGTTGTTGCGGTTGGTGTGAGTGTGTTAGTTGGAATCGGGATCGCGGTGAGTGTTGGGGTGAGCGTGGGCAAGGGCGTTGGTGATGACGTGGGTGCGCAAGCGGCGAGCGCAAGCGGCAGTGCGATGAACAAGGCGAAGATGAAATTGTGGCGGAGCATGGATTTCCTCTGTCAATGCCAATCAAATTCGAGCAGTCGGTGATTGGCGTTGGTGGCGTTATTCCAAGAAATAGGATTGACAGGCGAGCTGAACTAGTTCTTGGGACATGCTCGGTGGAATGTTTTGAAAATGCGCGATCTCGACGAGTTCGTCAAGAATATCGCGCGGATGAACCCCGCGCGGCACGCGTTGGCGCTTGGTGTAATAATCTGTCACGATGGTTTGGAAACTGGCATCGGCAAATGGAATGTTGTGCTTGGCGGCTTCGCGTGTAAAGATTTCGCGAAACTCGTCCCAGGTTGGATTGGCGACTTGGATTTTATGGCGCAGGCGGCGCAGGATGGCTTCGTCCACCATTTCTTCGGGTTTCAAGTTGGTCGCAAAAAGTATCAGCACGTCGAACGGAATGTCAAATTTGTAACCCGTCGCGAGCGTCAAATAGTCCACGTGCTTTTCAAGCGGTACGATCCAGCGGTTGAGAATGTCGCGTGGGCTAACGCGCTGGCGTCCGAGATCGTCTACGAGAAACACGCCGCCGTTCGCTTTCATTTGTTGCGGCGCTTGATAGTATTGAGTAGTTGGATCAAACACCAGGGCAAGGTCTTTTAACGTCAATTCGCCGCCGCTGACAATCAAGGGACGATGAATCCGCACCCAACGTTGATCGTAGCGCTCGCCCATAGGCGTGGCGACAGGCGCAATCGGGTGCACGGTTGTTTCGCTGTTGAGATGTCTCAGCAAGCCCATCCGACCTGGCGGCGCGTCGTTTTCATTGGTTGCCGCGGCAATGGCGCGATGATGCAATTCGTCATAAACCTTGATCATCTGTCCGTCCACAGTGACCGCATGTGGAATCCAAATTGCGCCCGGCAACATACTGCCGATGGCTAGGGCAATCGAGGTCTTGCCGTTGCCCGTACTACCATAGAGAAATAGCGAGCGTCCCGAATTGAGCGCGGGACCGAGCTGGTCAATAATCGTGTCGCTGAGGACAAGATGCGACAAGCTCTGCTTGAGTGTGTCCCGGGTAACTATTTCCCCGGTGTGCGCTTGCGCTTGCACCATCGCCGTATAGGCCGCAAGAGTCACCGGCGCGGGACCCTCGTATTGATTCTGTTCCATCAACTCTTGCGCGCGTTTGCGGCCAATGGTTGAAAGGACAAACCGAAACAACGCTTCCCCGACGCCAGTGCCGCCGCTCACTTCGATCAAGTGTTGCCGGCGTAGCAAGTCTAGACTGGAGCTGGTTACATTGGCAAAGGGCAATTTTAACGCGCTGGCAATTTCTTGACCTGACGACATGCCATGCACGTAAATGGTTTTGAGCGCAAGGTCGGCGATAAAATCAACGCTCAATCCCGTCTCGGCGGTTGAACGCGGCGGCGGCGGGAGATTGCGTGCCGGGTACGAACTCACGAGCCCTCCAATCCATGGCCGGATCTGTTTATGCCACTTGCCAAATCGCTGGACGCGCCAGGGTTGTGCCATCTGCCAGCGTGACCGTCAGCGTCGGCAAGCCACTCGTCGCGGTAATGATTTCATTGTCACGCGCGCCAACGAGGATCGTGTCTTCCGATTTTGCGCCGGTGATTGATGGGTTCCACGCATACGCCTGACCCAGCGCGACAACATCACTTGCGCCAGGCGTTGCCGTCCATTCGCGCGGTTCGTATGCGGCCGGACCGCCTTGGTGATGCAATTGCCATTCATCGGCAAAACCGGTTTCGGCATACATCGCGGTTGCGCGCGCAAAAATTTCGCCAAGCGTTTTATCGGGGCGCGTTGCCGCGATGAACGTGGCATCAATACGCGCACACGCTTCCATCTTGCGGTTCACCTCGCCGGGCAATGTGCCGAAATGCACCAGCCGCGTGATCGAACAGACCAAACCCTTTTGCCGTCCGCCCAACACAAGCATCGCATAACGTTCGAGTTTTTTTGCGGTTGGAAGCGGATGGCGAAATTTATAAATGCGCTCGTCGGTCGCGATCAAGTTGACAATCGGTTGGACGCCGCGGGCTTGAGTTTCACGTCCCAAGATCGCCGCAATTTCAAACTCGCTCATCCCAGGTTTCACGGCGCGCAACGCGCTTTCCATTGCATCCGCGCACAAATGCCCAAGCGCACGAAAGCGCGCGCCTTCCTCAGGCATGAGCCGCGCGCGTAGCCGGGACACGTCGGCGGTCAGATCGGTTGCACCGGGGTATACGCCATCCACGCCAAGTTTTAGCCCGCGCGTGAGATCAGCCAGCGCAGGGTTTGCGCCATGCCAGGGCGCAACTCGCAATTCCCAGCCCTGCGCGGCGAGTTGTTCTTCCTGCTCAATGCGCGGCGCTTCAATGGTGTTCAAGATCACATAGCGGCCGCGCGGCGTGACCAACAAGGTCGTGCCGCTTTCCGCAATCGCGGTGTTCACGTACGATGCCGCGCCGCATGTTGCCCACGCAAAACTGCTCACGCGCCGCAACCACAACGCGTCCAGTCCGCGCGCGGCAAGTAAAGCTTGAATGCGTTGTTGTTTGATTTCAAATTCTGTCATGCCGATCCTTTGTCGAAGAAAATTCTAGCCCTAGCCAATCCATTGATCCAATTCAGCGTCACGTTTACTTGG
>JBBIUF010000024.1:0-42682 GCA_037440365.1 Chloroflexota bacterium | reverse complement strand
CCTCCGACCACTTGTACCCCATACAAGTGCGCTACCGGGCTGCGCTACGCCCCGATTCCCAAAAGCGATTATAGCAAAGAGTGCCTGATTTGGCAAATGCAAACGGCGCGTTGCATTTTTTCCACGCACTTGATTTACCGCTGACGCCCAGTCATTGCGCGATGGTATGATTGCACGACGATCGGCAAGCCATTGGATTCTCGGCGCAACCTCTGACTATTTTGCTATTGCCCTCTGCCATCGATTCGGTTATGCTCGTGATGATCCACTCGCGGCATCCGCTCAGCAATTCGCACAGGAAAGCAAAATGACTTTGCAATTCACACCAGAAGCGATCGCATTTTTGTTCACGACGCTCATTTCGACGAGTGTGGCTGTGACGATGCTCCGCCGCCGTCGCGCGCCAGGGAGTCTTGCATTCGCCGGACTGATGCTTGCGGTCGCCGAGTGGACCTTTTTTCGCGCGCTCGAAGCTATGGCGTTCGAAATGTCGGCAAAAATTTTCTGGGCGAAACTAGAATACCCCGGCATCGTCACAGTGCCCATCATGTGGTGCTGGTTCACGCTGGAATATAGCCGGCATACGCAATGGCTCACGCGCCGCAATTTTGCGTTGTTGTGGATCATTCCCACGATCACCGTCACGCTCGCCTTGACGAACGAAATGCACCATTTGATCTGGAGTAGCATCGTTCCCGGCGCAGTCCCCGGCGCGAACCTGATTTACAACCACGGTCTCTGGTTTTGGATTCACGTCATCTACAATTATGCGCTCATGGTCGTAGGTACGGTTGAGTTGTTGCGCGATGTGATCCGCTTTCCGCAATTATATCGCCGCCAACTCAGCGCGCTCTTGGTCGGCGCGGCGCTTCCCTGGCTCGGCAACGTGATCTATGTGATCGGATTATCGCCCGCCCAGGGTTTGGATCTGACGCCCTTTGCGTTCACCATCAGCGGCGTGATTTACGCGCTGGGCGTATTTCGATTTCAACTCCTGGACATTGTGCCAATCGCGCGCGACGCCCTCATCGAAAACATGATGGATGGCGTCCTGGTGCTTGACGCTTACGATCGCGTGGTGGACATTAACCCAGCGGCGCAACAGTTAATCGGCACAACCACCGCCGCAATAGGACAACCCGCTGACATTGTGTTTGCCGATTACCCCGCGTTGATTGCCCATTATCGCGACACCAAACAAGCGCAAGCCGAAGTTCGCGTGGGGCGTGAAACGCCGCGCTATTTGGATCTGCGCATCTCAGCGCTGTATGATTCACGCAAGCACTATACCGGCAGATTGATCGTCTTGCGTGACATTACAGCGCACAAACGCACCGAAGCGCAAAACCAGGCGTTGCTGGATGCAATTCCGGATGTGGTATTGCGTTACCGCGCCGATGGAACCTGTCTCGCGTATAACAGCGTCAACCACGAAGGATTGGTCACCGCGCCGGATTTGTTTGTTGGAAAAACCGTGACCGATGTTCTGCCACCCGACGCAGGCAACCTGGCATTGCACAACATTCAGCAAGCCATCAAAACGGGCAAGGTGCAGACCTACGAATACGCGCAACACATTTACGGGCAGGAACATTATTTTCAAGCGCGCATGGAAGTTTGCGCGCCTGATGAAGTGCTTGCCGTCGTCCGCGACGTCACCGAGCGCAAGCGGATCGAAGCCGAATTGCGCCGCATCAATCAACGCGCGCAAACTCAGGTGGAACAGATCGAAGAGTTGCAAGCCCAGGTACGCGATCAAGCGCTCCGCAATCCGCTCACTGGTTTGTTCAATCGCCGCTATCTCACCGAAACCTTGGAGCGCGAATTGACGCGCGCCGCCCGCGATGCGCGTTCGTTAAGTGTCGCCATCATTGAAATCGATCACAGGGAACAGATCGCGGATACGTATGGCCACACCGCTGGCGACCAGATCGCTCAAGCACTCGCCAATATCTTGCGCGAGCAATTGCGTCTGGTCGATATTGCCTGTCATGCGGATCAACAATTTGTCATGGTATTGCCAGGTGCCGGCGCAGACATTGCCTTGCATCGCGCCGAGCAATGGCGCGCGCTTTTTGAAGCCACACGCACGCCGTTTGGTGAAACCGAACTAGTCGCGACGATATCCGTCGGCATTGCCGCGTTTCCTTTTCACGGCAATACCGGCGCGCCTCTGTTACGCGCCGCCGCGCAAGCCCTCGCCGCCGCACAAGACGCGGGACACAATCGCATTGTCGTATGGCAAACCTAAACCCAGTTGCGCCCGTTGCTCCAGTCACTCAATCCGCCGCGCGTTGGGCGTATATTTTTTTGCGAACATTTGCCAAGCTTGGCTTCGCCGGATATACTAGTGCAATCCTATTTGTGAGGAGAATTATATGACAGGGATTCCTGAAAAATTTGTAGACTTGATCAGTAAAGAAAAACGCGCCTATGCTTATCTGGCGTTGGTGACCAAAGATGGCGCGCCGCAAGTGACGCCGGTTTGGTTCGATTACGATGGCACGTACATCGTCATCAATACCGCGCGCGGGCGCGTCAAGGACAAAATTCTACATCGGCATCCGGTTGTGGCGCTCGCCATTGCCGACCCAGCCAATCCATACCGCTATGTCCAAATTCGCGGCGGGGTTGTCGTGGAAACGGAAGAAGGCGCCTATGAGCAAATTTGCACGCTCGCCGAAAAATATCGCGGCGTGCGCGAGTATCCGAAAAATTTCGGCGAGGTGCGCGTGACCTACAAAATCTTGCCGGAAAAAATTTCGACGATGGGCTAGAAAAAGACCTGGAAGGTTTCGCAATCGCCTCCCAGGTCTGATTTATTTTAGCGCCTGCGTCATCGCCGCAATGTGCGCGGGCGTGGTCCCGCAACAGCCGCCGATGATGCGCGCGCCCGCGGCGCGGAACTGCGCCGCATACTGCGCCATCACCTCCGGCGTCGCACGATACACCGTCGCGCCATTTAGCATCTCCGGCATCCCCGCATTCGATTTGGCAACCAGAATCGCGTTGGGCGCAACCGCGCGCATTTTTTGGATCACCGCGAGCAATTCTTCAGGGCCATTGCCGCAATTACCGCCCACCGCGCTCGCGCCCCATTCCAACAATGTCGTCGCCGCTTTTTCCGGCTTGACGCCCATCATCGTCCGCCCTTTGGTGTCAAAAGTCATCGTCACAATGATCGGAATGTCGGCGGACGCTTGACGCGTACCGTGCATTGCCGCGCGCACCTCTTCCAAATCCGACATGGTTTCGATCCAGATCACATCCACGCCGCCGGCAATGAGCGCGCGCGCTTGCACCGCAAACCCAGCCACCGCATCGTCGAACGCGAGCGTGCCGAGCGGTTGCATCAAATCGCCGCTGGGACCAATGTCACCGGCAACGATGGCATCCACACCTGCCGCGTGAATTTCGGCGCGCAAAATTTCCGCGCCCGCGCGATTCAGTTCATCGGTGCGCGTCTGCAACCCAGCTTTGGCCAAACGAAACGGGCTTGCGCTAAATGTGTTTGTCAGAATAATGCGCGCGCCCGCGTCCAGATACGCGCGTTGCACGGCGCGCACGCGCTCCGGGTGATCCACATTCCACAGCACTGGCAAATCGCCGGCTTCTAGTCCCGCCGCTTGCAACATCGTGCCCATCGCGCCATCGGCGAGCATCACGCCCGCTTGCGCCAACCTCGTTTCAAATTTAATCATGTCGCGTTTCCTTCTTCCACAATTTTTATTTCGTCCGCCGTCAAGCCGTACAATTCATACACCAGCGCGTCTATTTGTTCATCGGTCACATTGATTTCGCGTTGAATGCATTCGCACGCGCCGCGCACTCGTCGTTGCTTGTTTCCGCTTGGGCAATACCAGCATCCGCTCGACGAGCGCAACTATTTTTTCATGACGCGCTTTGTCGGCGGGATCAGCAAGTTGATGGCGCGGACGGGAATACGATTTGAGACAGACGCATCAAAATGCATTGTGCGAATCGAATCGCGCGACGAGCGAGCCAGTGCTTGGTCAAATTCTGTGCGGGCGGGCGTGAGTTTAGACATCCGCGAACCTCGGCGATGGAGTAATGCCATTCTACCGTGCGTTTTGGTTACATGCAAATAAGACCCGAAGGGTTTGCGATCAACCCTTCGGGTCTGTGTTTACTCAATCGGCAACTGCTTTCAACATTCGCTGTGTCCGCAACTGTAACACTTGCGGCAACCTTCCTCATTCACAAACGACGCTTGTCCACATTCGGGGCACAGGTCGCCCACCTTAAAGAGTTGCATTTGTTTCGCATCAGGTTCGGCTTCGGTCAGCGGAACATGCGGCGTACCCAGGTCTTCGGATAACGCTTGCGCGACGCCATCCGGCAGAGAACGCACCCGTTGCAAGCCATAGCCCATCGGTCGCCCGCCGCCAATGCCGCCAAGTTGCGCCACGATTTCTTCCAAACGTTCGGTCGGTGAAAGCGGCGAGGGCATTCGTAACGCAAACGAAATCAGCCGCCCGATGGCTTCGCTCACCGCCGCTGTATCCGACCCGGCTTTGCCGACGTTGCAAAAAACTTCGAACGGTTGCTCGTTGCCGTTGCGATTAACGGTGACGTAGGCTTTGCCCAGCGGTGTCGCGATTTCATATGTCGCGCCATGCAGAGCGCGCGGACGCGGCTTTTTCGCTTCGGGTTCGGCAACGGGTTCAGCAGATTTCTTTGCGGCAGTCGCGCGCGTTTCCAACACAACTTGATCGCGCGATCCGGCGACGTACACCGTAATCCCTTTGCATCCCAGTTCCCACGCGAGAAAATACGCTTTGGACACATCCTCGGTTGTTGCGGTCGCCGGGAAATTGATCGTCTTGCTAAGACTATTGTCCACAAAGGCCTGCATCGCGCCTTGCATCCGCACATGCTCTTCCGGCGCAATATCGCTCGCGACGGCAAACGTGTCGCGGATTTCCGGCGGCACGAGTTCGATGTCCTGGCACGTTCCGGTTTGCAGAACGCGATCAAAAATCTTTTTGCGTGCCGCGTCGTCCACACCGGCTTGTTTCAACGCACGTTCAAACAATGGACTCCGGTAATCGAGCGTCAAGTCTTTGCCATTGTCGTTGACGTGGCGCACATACGCCAGCGCGAATACCGGCTCACAGCCATACGACTCGACGCCCGCCACCGTCGCGATGGTACCGGTAGGCGCAACCGTCGTTTGCGCCGCGTTGCGAATGCCGTATTGTTTAATCCCCGTCACAATGCTATTCCAATCGAGCGCGGGTCTGCCCCAGTCACGCGTGAACGATTCGATAGGCTTGGGCGGCGACCAGCGCAAATTTTCTGGATCATAGAGCGAACCCTTGATCGCTGGAAACGCGCCGCGCGTCCGCGCCAATTCAACGCTGGTCTGCATCGAATGGTAGCGCACAAACTCCATCACTTGACCCGCGAAATCTTCGCCCGCCGCCGAACCATAGCGCACGCCGAGCGCGTACATCACATCGCCTAGGCCCATGATGCCAAGCCCAATGCGGCGCGCGCGATGCGCGGCTTCGGCAAGTTCCGGCACAGCTGGCACATACTTGTTCGCGTCCACCACGTCGTCCAGAAACTGGGTCGAGAGCTCCGTGGACTCGCGCAATTTCGCCCAATCCAGTTTGCCGTCCGGCGTAATGTGTTGTGCCAGGTTGATCGAACCGAGACAGCAATTTTCGTAAGGGCCCAGCCACTGCTCGCCACACGGATTGGTCGCTTCCAATTCGTACAAATGCGGGACGGGATTTTGGCGATTCGCCGCGTCGAGGAACAACATTCCCGGCTCGCCATTGTGATGCGCGTATTTCACAATTTCGTCAAAGATTTCGCGCGCGCGCACAACGCGCCACACGGTGTGATCGCGCGGGTTGATCAATTCAAACTCTTCGTCGTTTTCCACCGCGCGCATAAACGCATCGGTAATGCCGACGGAGATGTTGAAATTGCTCACGTTGCCTTCGACGGATTTGCATCGGATAAATTCTAAAATATCTGGATGATCCACGCGCAGGACAGCCATATTTGCGCCGCGCCGCGTGCCGCCTTGCGCGACTTCGCCGAACGCAGTGTCATAGACGCGCAAAAATCCAACGGGACCGGTCGCGGTTCCCGCGCTCGTTAGCACACGATCACCGCGTGGGCGCAACCGCGAAAACGAAAAACCATTGCCGCCGCCGGTTTGCTGGATCAATGCCGCCGCGCGCAACGATGAAAAAATTCCGCGCGAGTCGCGCCCCATATCATCTACAATCGGCAGGACAAAGCATGCCGCCAATTGACCCAGCGGTGTGCCCGCGCCGGTAAAGGTTGGCGAGTTGGGGAAAAAGCGCAATTCAGTTAATAGCGCATAAAAGTTTTCGCGCGCGGCAGACACATCGCCACCATAGAGCGCTTCCGGTTCCGCAATCGTACACGCGACGCGGTCGAACATTGCTTCGACCGTTTCGGCGGGTTTGCCGTCCAACCCGCGCCGAAGGTAGCGCTTTTCCAAAACAACGCGCGCGTTCGGTGTCAATTCAATCGGCTGACGCGGCGGCTGGTTTTCTTGCGGCGTAGACGTTACCCGCAATTGAGTATCCATATCGTGCTCCATCGCAATCCCTCCCGGTGGAAAACAAATCGTTGAATCGAACCAATCGGGATAAAACAAGGGCAGGCGTACCGCTGTTGCGCGGCACACGCCCGCCCCCAGAGGTTACAACGACATCTTAATTTGAAACAAGACCGAGGAAAATAAAACAAAACTTGGATCGAGGTTGCATTACAACGCCATCTTGACTTGCAAACGTTCTTCGGCTTCGCGTTGCTTGCGCTCTTTAAGGCGCTGAATTTCGACCGCAAGCGAATCCAGATCGGCAAAGCGCCGATAGACCGACGCAAACCGCACATACGCCACATCGTCCAACACGCGCAAACGCTCCATGACCATCTGCCCAATTTTTTGCGAATCAATTTCGGATTTTGCCAGCGTGTGCAATTCCAGTTCGATTTCGTCCACCAATTGTTCGATGGCTTGCATCGGCACGGGGCGCTTGGCGCACGCTTTCACCACGCCGCCCATCAACTTTTGGCGATCGAACGCTTCGCGGCGACTGTCTTGCTTGATCACCATCAAGCCAGTTTGCGCGATCCGTTCATACGTCGTATAGCGTTTGTGGCACTTGGAACATTGGCGGCGGCGGCGAATCATATCCGCAGATTCGCGCGTGTCAATGACTTTGTTATCTTCGTGCGCGCAAAATGGACATTGCATTGGTGACCCCCTGGGATCGTTTTACAAATTGAGGCGCAAAACAGGGTTCGGTCTAGTCCCAAACCCCGTATCTTGTGTTACCGTTACATTCGGCTACAACTGCTTGTGCATGGTGAGTGTAGCACAAGTCGCAAATGTACGCAAGGGTCATACCTTAAAAATCAATCGCGGTTACGAAACTTTAACGCTCGCAAAAAAAACGCTTGCGAAAAATTATCGCAAGCGTTTCGAGTTATTTACACTCGGTCCAGTAAACGGGATCGGCTCCAATGTGTTCCCAATAACTGTAACACGATTTCGCGCCACCCGCCTGGGTGTTGGTGCCAACTTTGTATTGCACTGCGACCGGATTGTAATTCGTGATTTGCGCGATCCAATCACCATGCTCGCGCCAATTGCCACCTGACCATACCAATCGCGTTGGGTCGGTTTTGTCTGGAGTGCCGCGTCCCATTGGGCGCTGAAATTGTCCTGGCGCAAAGATCGAGAGCGTGACGTTGAGATGCGGATTTGCGTCGAGCCACACATCCATATGTTCGCCGTCTACGCCGATGCGATACCACGCCGTAGCGCCAGGATCGAGTGCGCGAAACATGTCATCCGCGGCGAGTAAATTAGACAGCCCACCGATGATCCCAGGAACGCTTGGCGCAGGGATTTGCGGAGCAGGGGTGGGTAACACTGTGGGAACGATCGAAGGCGCAACAACAGGCGCAATGAGCGGCGCACGATTTGCAAGAGTTGGAGTTGGTGCAATTACCGGCGCGATTGGAACTGGAATCGGTGTTGCCGCGCTACTGGAAAAACCACCTGCCCAGGTTTGCCCAACCGACAATGGATTTGCGGTAGGCCAAGCCCCAGTCCGCGACCAGGGCAAACCACCCATGGGCGGATCACCCGCCAATGCAACCGAAAAATCAAGCGCGACAAAAACAAACGCGCTCATAACCAGCCCAAACGTTTGAAAAAATTTGCGTGTGGACATTCCGATGGCTCCTAAAAAATCGCAGACGCAAGTCCACCTCGAGCGTGTCCTTGCGTCTAGCAATGATCCAATTTCAGACACTCGAGCGGTTAGCCATGCGAGACGTTACCAACTAACCGCGCTTGCGGAGAAATGCCGGAATATCCAAATCCTCGCGATCAAACTGTGGGCGTACCGGAAAATCAATCGTCTTTTTGCCAGGCGCGGCGACCACGTTCCCAATGGCTTGCCCCGCGCCGGTCTGCCGCTTTGCCATCGAGCTAAAACCCGTCGCGATCACCGTGACCTGAATTTCGTCTTTCAATTCGGGATTGATCACAGCGCCAAAGATGAGGTTGACTTCGGGATCGGCAACGCGCCGCACGACCTCAGCGGCTTGATAGACATCGTTCAGGGTGAGATCTTCGCCGCCGCTGACATTGAACAATACACCCTTTGCGCCGTCAATGGTCAGATCAAGCAAGGGACTCTTGATCGCCGCTTCAGCCGCCGCCACGGCGCGATTCTCGCCACTACCGCGCCCAATCGCCATCAACGCCGCGCCGCCCGCGCCCATGATCGTTTTCACATCGGCAAAGTCCAGGTTGATCAAACCCGGCACGGTGATCAATTCACTAATGCCCTGAATACCTTGCCGCAACACATCGTCGGCGGTGCGAAACGCGGTTTGCAGAGAAACTTTTTTATCCGCAATTTCAAGCAAGCGATCATTCGGAATAATGATCAGCGTATCCACTTGCTCTTTGAGTTTTGCCAAACCATCTTCCGCTACGTTGCGACGGCGCGTGCCTTCAAACGTAAAGGGCTTGGTCACGACACCAATCGCAAGCGCGCCTGCTTCTTTAGCAATCCGCGCAACCACCGGCGCGGCGCCCGTGCCCGTCCCGCCACCCATGCCCGCGGTGATAAAAACCATGTCCGAGCCAACGAGCGCGTCGTACAATTCTTCGGATGATTCCTCGGCGGCTTTTTCACCCTGCGATGGATCGCCGCCTGCGCCCAAGCCACGCGTCAGTTTATCGCCGATGCGGATTTTCTGCGGCGCGCGCGAATGCACCAGCGCCTGACCGTCGGTATTGATGGCGATAAAATTGACGCCGCGCAAACCTTCGTCAATCATTCGGTTGACGGCGTTGGTGCCGCCTCCCCCAACGCCAATCACTTTGATTTCGGCAAAGTTCTCGGCGCCCAAATTGGTATCTTTGTCTGCTTGTACCACAGTTGCCTCCCAGAGCGCAGGATTTGCGCTCGCTTGAATTTGCTTTTTTACGTCTACCACAACGTCTTTACGGTTCGTCATTGAACACCTACCTCTAGTGGCAAAATACAGGGTTGACCACAACCAGTTGGGAGTGTAGATGTATTTTACAATACGGGGATCGTTCTGTCAAGCCCTTTATGGTTATTTTCTGAAAATCTATCCTGGCAGGATCGCCCGCTTGGCCCAGTTCCACAAACCACTGCCCAGCGATTTGCGCGAGGTATCCCGCGTCTGCCCGTTGCCGCTTGGGTGCGTTTCCATTTGTTGCCACCCCCATTGCAACAAACCCACACCCGTCGCATAGCCCGGGCCAGATACACGATCGACAAAGCCTTCAATATCGCGCGGCGTACCGACGCGGACAGGCATCTGCAACACTTCGCGCGCGAATGGCTTGATCCCGGCAAGCTCCGCCGTCCCGCCGCACAACACCACGCCCGCAGGCAATAGGCTGTCATAGCCCGAGCGCTTGACTTCGGTGAGAATCAATTGGCAAATTTCTTCGACGCGCGCGCTGATGATTTCTGCCACGTCCCGCCGCGCCACCGTGCGCCGCCCTTCTTCGCCAAACGCCGCCACGTCCACGAGATCGGCTTCAGGCACCTGGTTCGGATCGGCGTGACCATATTTGATCTTGACTTCTTCGGCCGCGTCGAACGGAGTGCGCAAGCCAACCGCGAGATCGTTGGTCACGTGCATGCCGCCGGTCGGCAGAACTACCGTGTGCCACACACTGCCATCAATGAAAATCGCCACATCGGTTGTGCCGCCGCCAATATCGGCTAACACGACGCCCATTTCTTTTTCGGCTTTGGTCAGCACGGCTTCACCCGCCGCAATTGGTTCGAGCGCCAGATCGATAATCTTGATTCCGGCATCTTCAACGGCTTTGTATAAATTTTGGATCGAGGGGGTTGCGCCGGTAACAATGTGCGCTTCCACTTCCAACCGAAACCCGATCATGCCCAGCGGGTCTTTCACGCCATCTTGCCCATCGAGCGCATAACCGCGCGAAATTGCATGGATGATTTCGCGGTTTTGTGGCACCGCAATCGCTTCCGCCGCTTCCATCGCGCGCGCAATATCGTCTTGAGTAACTCCGCGCCCGGTGTGAATCGCCGCGACGCCGCGCGAGTTGGTGGATTGAATATGCGCGCCTGCAATGCCCACATACGCCGCTTCGATCTTGATCCCCGCCACGCGCTCGGCTTGCTCAACTGCCGCGACAATCGCTTGCGTCGCTTCCTTGACATCGGTGATGACGCCTTTCCGCATGCCGCGCGACACCGCGATGCCACTGCCCAGAATCCGCAGTCCGCCGGTCTCGGTGACTTCGCCGATGAGCGCGCACGTTTTGGTGGTGCCAATATCCAAAGCCGCAATTGGTATGCCCATGTGTGTTATCCAGTATTCCAAAATCAAAAATCAGGGATCAGTCAAACTGTGAAATGCTCGAACCGCGATCCGTTACGCGAAATCATTGATAATACGGATCGCCCTTGCCCGCATCAATGAATTGAATCTTGGCTTTTTGCGCGGCGAGTTGCTGAATAAGCGCGCGCACTTGAGCCACCTTACCCGGCATATCGTCCGCGCCACCGAGGTAGACTTTCCAACCATGCGCATCGGTGAACGCCAAGCCCCGCGCCGCCGACCATTCAAACGCGCGCGGTCCGTCCTGCCACGCCTCGCGCAGCGCGCGGAATGCGGCAAGCGCGGGCTTGGGTGCGCGCTCGCCCAGTTTCACCGCCGCCTGATCCAGGTCGCGCAGAGTAGGCAACTGGGTCAGGTTCGTGCGCGCGCGCAAGACCGTGCTATCCGTGGTCACCCAATATGTTTCCGCGCCGCGTTGCCAGGTCACTTCCGGCACCCGCTCTTCGATCACCACGGCCATTTGGTTGGGCATCCGCGTGCTGACATGCACCGATTTGACTTCGGGCAATTTGGCCAGGGCCCGTTCGACCGCTGGCGCGTCAATAAAAAAGATATTATAACCCAGCACGCCGCTCGCCTTTTGAATTTCGGCGGGCGTCAAGTTTTGCGCGCCCGCAATCTCAAAATCGAAAACGTAAAACCAATCGGCATCGAAAAACAGGAACAGCAAGGTTGCCATCACCGCGATCAAAACGCTGGCGGCGAGCTTGGGCCGCTGAGTTTGCCACAGCCCGCTGACCAGGGATTGTCGCGGCATGACCCCAGCCGCAACGATATGCAAGCGTCGCGTGGTTGGGCGAACCGTTGTGCGCGGCGTGGTCGTAGCGCGGCGCGTGACCGGGCGTCGGTTGGGTGTGTGCGGTGTGAATGGCATAAGCGTTAGCTAGATTTCATAAACCGTTTTGGATTTTTGTTTGTCGGCGTGCCGCTCGAGCGCAAGTTGAATCAACCGATCGATTAACGCAGGATACGCAAGTCCGCTCGCCTCCCACATTTTTGGATACATCGACACGGCGGTAAACCCAGGAAGCGTGTTGAGTTCGTTCACCCACAATTTTTGGGACACGCGGTCAAGAAAAAAATCCACGCGCGCCATGCCGCACACATCGAGCGCTTGAAACGCCCGCACTGCCAGCGCCTGCACATTCAAGCGAACATCGGGCGCGAGATCCGCTGGTGCGAGCAAGCGCGTGCCCGCTGTACCATCATACTTGGCGGCGTAATCGTAAAACTCGCGTTGCGAAATCACTTCACCGGGAAGCGCGGCAATCGGATCATCATTCCCCAGCACGCTACACTCAATTTCGCGCACATTCCGCGCGGCGCGCTCCGCGATCAATTTGCGATCAAATTGCGCCGCCGTTGCCAATGCCTGCGCCAATTCGTCCCAGTTGCGCGCTTGGGTCACACCCACGCTCGATCCCAGGTTTGCCGGTTTGATAAAACAGGGATAGCCAAATGTATTTTCAATCTGGCGAATGGTTTCTTCAGGATTTGCTTCCCAGTCGCGGCGCAAGATCGCCTGCCAATCCATCACCGGCAAGTTATGCGCGCGGAGCAAGGTCTTCATCAACACCTTGTCCATCCCCACCGCGCTCGCCGCCACACCTGCGCCCACATACGGCACACCCGCGAGTTCCAGCAAACCTTGAAGCGTCCCATCTTCACCGTTCGTGCCATGCACCAGCGGGAATGCAATATCAATTGCCGCCAGCGGCGATCCCTGCGCCAATGCGCCGGGAATCAGCATCGCGCTATCGAAGGCTACCGCGCTTGCATCTTGCGGCGCGACCTCCTCGCTTGGCGCGAGCAACGGCGACGGACTCGCCGCGGCAAGTTGCGCGAACACATGCTCGCCCAGCAACCAGCGTCCTTGCTGGGTAATCCCGATCAGCATCACATCATATTTTTCACGATCGATCGCGCGCGCCACAGCTTGCGCCGAAGCAAGCGAAACTTGATGCTCGCTGGATTTACCGCCAAAAATTATGCCCACGCGAATTTTTTGTGCCATACCGATAATTGACCGTGAATCTATCTCGCGATTAAAAATCCCCGACGAGTTGAATTTCCAACTCTAACGCTACGCTAAATTTTGCCTGCACACGCGCACGCACATGTTCGACCAATTGGATCACGTCGCTTGCCATCGCGCCGCCGCGATTGACAAAAAAGTTGGCGTGAACCTGGGAGACTTGAACGCCGCCGACGCGCGCGCCTTTCAACCCGGCTTGCTCGATCAACTGACCCGCAAAGCGACCGGGGGGATTCTTGAACATCGAACCGACGCTGGGTTCGGTAGGTTGCGTGCGGCGGCGAGACTCGGTGTATTGATTCATCCGCGCGATGCACACGGTTGGATCGTCGCGCCGCAATTCAAAAATCGCGCTCAACACCATCTCACCGGGCGCTTGCTTAAAACGACTCGTGCGATAGGCAAACCCCAATTCAGTCTTGGGTAACTCGCGCACCTCACCGTCCGCATCCAGGATCGTGACTGCGCTCACCTGATCCGCTATGCTTCCGCCGTGCGCGCCCGCATTGCCCACAATCGCGCCGCCCACCGTACCGGGCACGCCAATCGCCCATTCCAGTCCTGCCCAGCCATGCCGCGCGAGGCGATTTGCAATCCCTGGCAGTGGCGCGCCGCTTTCGACGATGAGCTTGCCGCGATCCGCGGCGTCAATTTCTAAATAGAAATCAACGCAATGATTTGCGATCACCAATCCGCGAATACCGCGATCCCCCACCAGTACATTCGAGCCGTTGCCCAAAATAAATAGCGGGACGTGCTGTGCGCGTGCCAGCCGCACCCAGGCAATCCAATCATCCAACCGTTTGGCTTGCGCAAGTAAATCCGCTGGGCCGCCAACGCGGAACGTGGTATGAGCGGCGAGTGATTCATTCGCGCGCGCGTGTTCACCGAGCGCCACCCGCAAGTCGTTCAGCGCATCACTCATCCTAATCCGCTTTCGCGCGCGCGCGGGGCGCGCCGCCGCCGCCACCACCATGCCCGCCACCAGATGTTTCTTGGGAAATCAAGCGATTCAACGCAAGTAACATTCCAATCAAACCCCACATCACGGCAAAGGGCAAATTCGCTGGTTGACTCAGCCCCAAACCAAATTGCGCGAGTGCTTCCACAACATAGCCCAGCACAATCGAGGTTTCCTGCGGAAAGATGAATAGCGACAACAAGCACGCTTCGATGAGCGCGCGCCAGAACGCGCGCTTGCTATGCAAACCCTCGCCAAAGAAACTCAGAAAGAGCATCAGGATCATCATCACCGCATACGCGGTGACCGGGTTATCCGCAAGCGCTTTGAGCGCATCAATCACGGGCAAGCCCGAAAGCCCAACAATATGCCCCACCATCCGCAAGACAATGTAGAACACAAACAAAGCGAAAAAATCGTCAAACCAAGCAGGGGAATCGAGCGCGCGTTTGTACAAAACTGCCGCGATGGCAATTAGGATCAAGCCAAACAGAATCGCAATAGTCCAACTGGGAATCCCGAACGTACCGATCACGATCAATGGCGCGTTCGGCTTGAATTGAATTCCATTGCGGACAAACTCGGTCGCGCCGTCAATCCACGAATTCAAACCGGGTAAGACGTTGAACGGAATTTTGGTTGGCGTAAAGGTATTCGATAGCTTGAAAAAATCGGCCAACTGCCGGAGCCAGTCCCGGATAAATACCGTGGCGGAAAAAACGCCCCACCAATACAGCAGACTGCGTCCGCTAAATACTTCGGACATGGCTATGCTCCTCGCTCTTGCGTGAGCCACTCGCCCACGCGATTCACATCGCCCGCGCCAAGCGTGAGCAAGACATCCGTCGCGCTCAATTGTCGTTGGCAAAATTCGGCACATGCATCCAACGCGCCGATAAAACGCGCATCCCGATGCGTCATGCGCGCCACCACATCCGCGCCGGTGATCGTGTGCGGGTCGCGTTCGCGCGCCGCGTAAATCTCAGTGACGATAACATGATCGGCATCGTCGAATGCGTTGGCAAATTCGGCAAGCAAATGGCGCGTGCGCGAAAACGTATGCGGCTGAAAGACCGCCCAGATCGCGCGCCCCGGATACCGCGCGCGCGCCGCCGCGAGCGTGGCGCGAATTTCGGACGGGTGATGCGCGTAATCGTCCACGATGATTGCGCCGCGATATGCGCCGCGCACTTGAAAGCGCCGCGCCGCGCCGCGAAACGATTGTAACGATTTGCGCATCGTTGGCAAATCTACGCCAACCTGATCGGTCACACCGATTGCCGCAAGCGCGTTCAGCACATTGTGTCGCCCCGGCACCTGCAACGAAAATTCGCCAAACCATGCGCCGCCACGCGACACCACAAAATCATTTCCGCCTTGCGCGTTCGCCATTACGTCATGCGCGCGCCACATGTTCGCCGCGTCGAAACCGTACCGCACGCCGCGCGCGCCCAGCGTTTGCGCCACGCGCTCGGCATCGCCGCACCCAATTACAATTCCAGCCTGCGGCACCCGCGCAATAAATTGGCGAAACGCTTGCGTCACATCATCCACGTCACGGTAAATATCCGGGTGATCCATTTCGATACTCGTCACAACCGCAACCGTCGGCGTGAGACCCAGGAAGGCGCGGTCGTACTCATCCGCTTCGATCACGAAATAGTTGCCCTGACCCGCGCGCGCGTTGCCATCGAGTTCTGGCAGAATCCCGCCGACGATGACATCAGGATCGCGTCCGGCATCGATCAGGATCGCCGCAATCATTCCCGTCGTCGTCGTTTTGCCGTGCGTCCCGGCAATCGCAATGGTCTGTTTGCCTGCCGTCAATTCGGGAAAGAAATCCGAACGTTTGACCAGACGAATCGCGCGGCGGCGCGCTTCCATGATTTCCGGATTATCGTCGTGCGCCGCCGATGTGACCAACACCAGGTCAACGTCCGCGCCAAGATTTTCCGCGCGCTGTCCGATATAAATCGTTGCGCCCAACTGTGCGAGCTGAGCCGTGATCGGCGAAGCCTGTAAATCGGAACCGGATACAGCCACGCCGCGCGCGAGCAATACTCGCGCAATCGCCGACAAGCCAATGCCGCCAATCCCGACCAGGTGAATCATCGGCGTGTCTCGCTCAAACTTTGCAACAATGCCACGAGGTTCTCCGCCGCGCGCGGTTGCGCGAGCGCGCGCATCGCTTCGCGCATGGCTTGCAAGCGCGATCCATCCGCCAGCAACCGTGTTATCGTCGGCAATAAATCCACTGTCAATGCCGCATCGTCCACGGTTACCGCCGCGCCGCGTTCGACGAGGAACTGCGCGTTACGCGCCTGGTGCAAGCCCGCATAGGGTCCGGGGACCAGGATTGCCGGTACACCCAGCGCCGGAAATTCGCCCAACGTGGCGGCACCCGCGCGGGCAACGACGAGCGTGGCGGCGGCAAGCGCGTCCGCCAAATCATCATCGCGATACCCATAGACGCGGAAGCGGGACGGCAAATCACCCGCCAACGTTTCGACTTGCTGACGAACCCAGGACTCGTCCGTGCGACCGGTAACATGAATCACCTGTGCCAAGCGCGCGAGTTCCGGCAACTGCGCGACCGCCGCTTGGTTGATATGATGCGCGCCACTGCTTCCGCCCAACAGCGTGATCGTTGGCACGTTTGGATCAAGTTGAAATTTGGCGCACGCGCGGGTGCGTTCCGTTTGGAAAAATTCAGCGCGCACGGGATAGCCCGTCACAATCGCCTTACCCCGCGCAAAGTATTGCGCCACCTCTGGAAATGATACCGCGATGCGCGTTGCCCAGCGCGCCGTGGCGCGAATCGCCCAACCCGGTTCCAGATCGGGCAAATAGATCACGCTCGGAATTTTTTCTGCCGCGCTCGCCCAGATCACGGGTGCGCTCACATAGCCGCCCGTCACAAATACGGCATCGGGTTGAAAGCGGCGCATCAATGCGCGCACGCGCCCAACACTGCGAACCATGCGACCCAGGTTACGCGCCGCCGCCCACGGCGCTAGTCCGCGCACGCCGCCGGTTTCAATCGCTTCAAATGGCAATTGCGCGCGCGCCGCTAAACGCGCTTCGGCGCTCTCCGCGCGTCCGACATAGAGAAATGTGTGCTCACCCGGCGCGGTTGCGTGTGCGGGACGCGGGTCGGCTGACCTGGACATTGCGGCGACGACGGCTAGGGCTGGATACACGTGCCCCCCCGTCCCGCCACCCGAAATTAAAAGTCGCATGGGATTCCTTCGGCGCTGTTTCATTCCGCGAAATGCTCAGCAACACGCCCACGGCGACGAGTGCGGAAAGCAACGCCGAGCCGCCAAACGAAATAAACGGTAATGGCACGCCGGTAAACGGAATCGTCGCTGTAATGACCGCGATATTGGCGAACGCTTGAAAGATGAGCCAGAACGACAGCCCAGCGGCAAACACTTGGCCGAATGGATCCTTGGCACGCGACGCAATGCGAAAGCCGCGATAGACCAGCAAAAGATACAATGCCAGGACTGCCCAGGTTCCCACCAAGCCAATCTCTTCGCCGAGCAACGCAAAGATTGTATCCGTTTGCGGCGCAGGCACATAGCCAAATTTCGCATACCCGGAACCGATCCCGCGCCCAAACATGCCGCCCGATCCTAACGCGATCAACGTCTCGGCAATTTGATACCCCTCGCGCCCCGTCATGGCAAACGGGTCTTGCACGAACGTGACCCAGCGCGCGAGTTGATACGGCGTATTCACGACAACAAAAATTGTCGCGACGCCGCCAATGATCCCAAGCAATAACAGTTGGATCACATCCGCGCCCGCGATGAAAAACATGGCTAGCGCGCACATGCCAATAATGAGTGCGGTGCTCATGTTCGGTTCAAGGATAATCAAGCCGCACACGCCGCCAACGATAATGCCAAATGGCAAAACGCCATAGGTGAGTTGCTTGAGCTTTTCGCCTTTGGACGACGCCCATTTTGCCATATACACAATGAGCGTGAATTTTGCGACCTCGGAGGGCTGAAGCCAGTTGCCCAACAACCAACGACGCGCGCCATTGACCGGCGTGGTAAACAAAACCAGGATCAGTAACGCGACCGTGATCATCATCATCGGCACGGCAATCCGTCCCCAGATGCGATAATCAATCCGGGACAGGATCAGCGCAATGATAATACCCGCAATCGCAACGCTGGACTGCTTGACAAAATCGGCTTGCGGATCGGCAACGCCTTCGCCCACGTTGGTGACAAAGGTGACGCTCCACACCATAATCAAGCCCAGCACAACAAGCAATGCTACAATACCGAGCAACACGTAATCAATGCCCAGTGGATCGTTCCAGCGCGCGCGTTGTGATTGGACGGTCATCGTCAGTCTCCCAATTCAATCGCCAGTCATCAAAATTCAGAACAATTAGAGCTTGTTCACGATCGTGCGAAACTGATCACCGCGTTCAAATTCATTGGCAAACATTCCGAAACTCGCACAACCTGGTGAAAGCAACACCACCTCGCCGCTTTGCGCGATTTCTTTCGCGCGCATGATCGCGCGTTCAAAATGATCGTAACGCCCGACGATGCGCTCGCCGGCATTAGCGGCTTGCAATGCGCTCACCAATTTATCTGTCGCCGTGCCTTCAAGCAAAATCACCGCGCGAACCTTGCTCGCGATTGTCTGCGCCATCTCCGCAAAATCGAGTTGCTTGTCCGCGCCACCTGCAATCAGCACAATCCCCGCCGCGCTTGCAAATGTTTCGATAGCGACCATCGCGGCGGTTGGCGCAGTTGCGGTGGTATCGTTGATGTAACGCACGCCCGCGATCTCGCGCACCAACTCTTGACGATGCGGCGCGCCGCGAAACTCGTGGAGTGCATCGGCGATCTGTTCCGGCGTTGCGCCCCAGGTTGCCGCGAGCGCAATTGCCGTGAGCGCGTTGGCGAAATTGTGATTACCTGTCACGCGCAAATCGTTGACGCCAATTATTTTTTGCGTCGCGCCGTCGTGTCGCCAAACTAACTGATCGTGATCGCGGAACGCGCCTTCTTTCAACACGCGCGTTGCGCTCGTCCACACAACTTTGCCAAATGCGCGCGGCGCAAAATGCGTCAACAGTTTACTATCATAATTCAGCACGATAAAATCGCTGGGTTGCTGATAGCGCAAAATAATCGCCTTGGCTTGCGCGTAATCATCCAGGTCGCGATAGCGATTGAGATGGTCCGGCGAAATGTTCGTGATCGCCGCAAGGTGCGGGCTGGTTTCGTGCGGCGGAAATGCTTCGAGTTGCCACGACGATAATTCCAGCACCACCGGCGTATTCGCGTCAATTCGATCGAGCAGTTCGAGCGCACTTACGCGCAAGTTGCCCGCCACGACAGTTTTTGGATTGGCGGCTTGCAAAATCGCGCCCGTCATCAACGTCGTCGTCGTCTTGCCTTTTGTGCCGGTAATGCCGATCACTTGATCGCATCCGCGCGGTAGCCGTTCGACGAACAATCCCATTTCCATTTCGACCGGAATGTGATGCGCGCGCGCAAAATCTAACCATTTCGATTCGCGCGGGACTGCCGGATTGCGGACGATCAGATCGGCGTTGAGAAAATCCTGTTCGCGATGTTCACCGAGAACAAATTCAATTGGTAAGCCGCGTAATGCTTCGAGCGACGATTGCAATTGCTCCGCGGATTTCAAATCGGTCACGGTGACGCGCGCGCCTTGCCGCGCCAACCATTGCGCGACACCAAGTCCGCCGCCGTGAACACCGAGACCGAGAACAAGAACACGCTTGTTGTGCAAATTCATTTTTACCGCAACACCAAATATCCACCCGCGACAAGCAACACCATCGCGCCAATCCGTGACAAATCTATCGGACGCACCGCCGCGCCGAACAAACCAAAGTGGTCAATCACAATCCCCATCGTCAATTGTCCGATGATGATGAGCGCAAGCGCCGCCGTTGCGCCAAGACGCGGCAGTGTATAATTGAGCGTCACGTACAAGATCACGCCAAACACACCTGAACCCAGCATCGTCCACGACAAACTGCGCCAATTTTGAATTTGTTCGCCGCCACGCGCAAGCAAGAGCAGACCCGATGCAACCGCGCCGCTCACATGCACGATCAAACTGCCCGCCGCGCCGCCGACCTTTTGACTCATCGCGCCGACCACCTGCGCCTGCGTGCCTACCGCAAGCCCGCCGATGATCCCAATCACAACTGTCACAAGGATTTCAAGCATCTCATTCTTTCAAACGCGCTACACGTTGAATTGGGCTGGCTGGCGTTTTGTCCTAGAGCAACGCAAGCGCGATACCTAACATTCCAGCGAGCAAACCAGCGAGCCAAAAGCGTTGCACCACCTGGGTCTCAGACCAACCCAGCAACTCAAAGTGCAAATGCAACGGTGCCATTTTGAAGACGCGCTTGCCGTGCGACAGTTTGAAATAACCCACCTGGATAATGTCGGACAGCGTTTCGGCGACAAACACCAAGCCAATGATCGGCAAGAGCAACCACTGTCCGGTCATCAGCGCGACGACCGCCAAGGTCGCGCCGAGCGCGAGCGAACCTGTGTCGCCCATGAACAATTCGGCGGGATGCGCGTTATACCAGAGAAATGCCAGGAGCGCGCCGACAAGCGTGAAACAAAACAAGACGAGGTAAGGCTGGCCTTGCAAAAACGCAATGATGCCGTAACACGCAAACGCAATCGCGCTCGTCCATCCGGCAAGACTATCCAACCCATCGGTCAGGTTCACCGCATTCGACGTGCCGACAATGATGAACGCGGCAATCGGAATATACAACAGACCCAGATCAATTTTTTCAGGGATCGTCGGAATTGCCACACTGCGCAGATCGAGAACGAAATGCAACACCAGCGCAATCGCCAATGCGATGAGCGTCTCCCAGACAATTTTATAGCGTCCCAGGATACCCGTGCCTTTGCGTCTGCCGCGCAAACCCGCCCAATCGTCCGCGCCGCCAATCACCGCAAAGATCACCATCGCCACGAGCGGCACAAGAATGGAACGCCCGATCAGCGTATTACCAAGCAAGTTAAAAATGTTTAACGCCAGCGTAATGAGCAAAACCGGGACGATGACCATCACGCCGCCCATGGTGGGCGTGCCGGTTTTCGTTTGATGCTTGGTCGGCTCTTCGAGCCGAATTTGCTTGCCGATCTTTTGCGCTTTCAAAAAGCGAATGAGCGGCGCGCCGAAAACTACGGCGATAAAAAACGTGATGGTGCCGAGCGTTAGGGGCCACGCCATCGTTAGGCTCCGCTTCCATTTTCAGTTTGCCGCGCTAACGCCGAGACAATCGCTTCCATTTTTGCGCCACGCGATCCCTTGAGCAAAATGAGATCGCCCTCGCGCATCACGCCGCGTAAAAGATCAATCGCCTGCGCATTCGTATCCGCGAATAAAATTTTATCGGACGCCAGCCCGGCATCGCGCGCCGCTTCGCCGATCCATTTGCCGCGCGCGCCCACCGCGAGCAACACATCCACCACTTGCGCCGCGCGCCCGCCAACGACGGCGTGACCTTGCTCTGCATACTCGCCGAGCTCGAGCATATCGCCGAGCACCGCGATCTTGCGCCCGGTCAAATCGGCAAGCAAGTTCAACGCGGCAAGCGATGAGGCAGGGCTGGCATTGTAGGTATCGTCAAGCAAGGTCGCGCCATTTTCCGCCGACACTGCGATCAGCCGCAACTGCGCCGAACTGTCCTGCAAACCGCGCAAAATCTCATCCCAGGCTAGTCCTTCGGCGAGACCCACACAGGCCGCCGCGAGCGCATTATGCACACTGTGCCGCCCCAGCAAGGGAATGCGCACATGCACATGCTCATCGCCGCGATGCATCGCAAAACCAATGCCTTCCAGCCCAAAACTTTCGATGTCATCCGCCCACAGATCGCAATCTGGGTTAAGACCATACGTCATGGTACGCGCCTGCGTTTTCGCGCGCATTGCCAGCACCCGCTCGTCATCGCCGTTCAAAATCGCCATACCATCCGCAGGCAACGCTTGCACTAATTCCGCTTTCGCTTGCGCGATCCGATCCAGTGTGCCCAAGCGTTCCAGATGCACCGGGCCCACATTCGTCACCACGCCGATGCGCGGTTGCGCGAGCGCACTCAGCGTTTTGATTTCGTCCAGCGCATACATACCCATTTCGAGAACGGCACGTTGATGCGTCTGCTCCAAGCGAAACAAAGTCAGCGGCAAACCAGTTTCGCTGTTCATGTTCCCTTCACTTTTCAACGTGCGATACCGCCGTTGCAACACCGCCGCGATCAACTCCTTGGTCGAACTTTTGCCGACACTGCCCGTCACGCCAATCACCTGGCAGGCCGGAAATTTATCGCGCCAGAATTTTGCCAACTGGTGCAACGCCAGCAAACTCGACGGCACGATAAAGATCGCGGGAACAAGGGGCTGGTCACCCGGTTGCAACCCGGCGACACTTGGACTGGTTGAATCAATCAAGTGCGTATTCGGACCGAGTGCCAGCCCCTTGACGCGCGGTTCGGCGATGATGGCTGTTGCGCCGCGCGTTAACGCATCCGCGATAAAAGCGTGCCCGTCTTGGGTTTCACCTTGCAACGCGACAAACAAGGTTCCAGCTTGCGCCTGCCGCGAATCAATCACCACGTGCGGAATGGCAATGCGCGTCGCGCGTTCAGGAAAAGCCAGGTTGAAGAATTGAAAAATATCGGCAAAGGTAAGCATAATTGAAATTAAACTGTTGCCTGGTGGAATGCTTCTATTTGCCTTGCCGCACATTGTCCGGCGGCAAGCCCATTTGACTGACGATTTGCTTCGCCACCGCCGCGAATACCGGCGAGGCAACCAGGGAACCCCACTCGGAGGTTTGTGGCTTGTCGAGCTTGACCAAAATCACCAAGCGCGGATCGTCGGCGGGCAAATAGCCCGCAAACGAAGCAATCGTCCAACGCGGATCAAGAATCCCGGCAATTGGAATCTGCGCCGTGCCAGTTTTGCCGGCAATGCGGTATCCTGGCACGGTGGCTTTATTGGTCGATTCAGCAAGAATCGAATCACCGAGCAATCCCGTCAAGGTGCGCGCGGTTTCCGGTCGAATCACTTGGCGCACCACTTCCGGCATGGTCTTGACCGTGCGCCCGTTGGCGTACCGCGTTTCTTGCACGACGTACGGGCGCATCAACCGGCCCTGGTTAGCAACCGCCGCTACGGCCGCGATCATTTGGATCGGCGTGACGGCGATCCCTTGCCCAAACGCATTCGTCGCTAGATCAACGTCGCGCCACCGCCCATCGCCCACCGCTTTGACATCGCCGATGGCTTCCGCCGCGAGTTCAATGCGGGTGTGCTGACCAAAACCGAAATTGCGAACGTAATCGTAATAGCGTTCCGCGCCCAAGCCCACACTCAGTTTGACCGCTTCGACATTCAGCGACATGCGCAACGCATCCACCACCGTTACATGCCCCGGCGCAAGGTTATCGTGATTTTTGATGATGCGTCCGCCGATGTAAATCGAGCCGCCATCTTCAAACGTCGTCGCGGGTGTGATCGTGCCGGCATCCAGCGCCGCGGCATACGTCACGATCTTGAACACCGACCCAGGTTCGTACTGCGAACTCACTGCCGTGTTCAAATAGTTGGGGGTGTTGGCTGGATCATAGTACGCATTCAAATCCGCAGTCGGCGAAACCGCCATGGCGAGAACCGCCCCGGTTTTCGGATCCATAACGATAATTGATCCGCTCGTTGAACGCGTGTCGCGGATGGCGTTCGCCAATTCCGTTTCGACGATCCGTTGATAGCCGCTGTTAATCGTCAACACAACCGCCGCCCCGTTTGTCGCCGGTTCATTGATCGGCAGATCGAAGGGGACGCGATCACTCCGCAAGGCGTTGCTGACACCGTGTGACTTGCCGTCCACCCCGCGGAGGTCAGGGTCTTTGAATTGTTCAACCCCCCACGCTGGTTGACGCACCGCATTCACATATCCAACAATCTGCGCGGCGAACGCGCCGTTGGGATACACTCGCACCGGTTGGGCGTCCGCTTTCAAGGCAATCACGCTATTATGCGTTTTGTAATCTACTACCTGCGCGCCTGCGGCTTGCGGTAAATCGCGCGCCAATATGGTCCATTGCGCTTTGGGATCAGCCGTCAGTTTCGCCAAAATGGCTTCGGGCGTTTGCCCGAGCAAAGGGGCTAGCTCCGCCGCAAATTTCTTCTGATCCAACACATCGCGCGGCGAGACACTGACCGTATAGCGAAACACATCTTTGGCGAGTAACACGCCATCGCTCGTCGTAATGTCACCCCGCAAGGCGTAAATTGGATCCGTTACATTGCGCTGGTTGATCGCCATCTCGCTCAAAACATCGGTCTGCATGATTTGCCAGTAAAACAGTTTGACCGCGAGAAACAACCCAAACGCCAAAATAACGAAAAGCGCCCACCGTATCCGCTGAGGCGCTCGTGGCAAAATTTGCTCTGCCATAGTTTTCCGTTACGGACTTGACTTGGCTTGGAACTGATTCGCGCTTGGCATCACGCCAAGCCACGCAAGCAAGTCATTCCACCAAGCGTCTAACCCGGAACGCGGCGCAACGGCGACGATCTCAGGTGCCGTGGGCTTGGGTTGGGCGACAGGAAAATTGTTAACGACGACAAATTTCGTTTGCGCGGGAGTCGCGGGGCGCAAACCCATCGCGCGCGCACGCTCCGCGATTCGAGCGGGCGCGGCGAGCGTGGCAATATCATATTCCAGTTGCGCGTTTTCGCGGTTCAGGCGTTCTGCTTGCGCGAGGAGTTCTTGTGCGCGTTGCCCGGTCATCGTCGCTTGACCCATTTGCAGTAAATAGATCGTGCCGACGAGCACCAAGAGACTAATCAATCCCGTGAGCGTTTTAAGTCCATTCAGCGAGAGCGTGCCAAGCCGAGGCGTGGTTGCAATTCGTGCTTGCATAAGGTTTTCTCTGTGAGCCAAAAATTTGGAAACGCGGTTGATTAAACAATCCGTTCCGCCACACGTAATTTCGCACTGCGACTTCGCGGGTTTGCGACTGTTTCGGCATACGTTGGTCGCACGGGATGTTTGGTAAGCACGTGTAAATTATCGGCGGCGCGAAAAAAATGCTTGACAGCGCGATCTTCGAGCGAGTGAAACGAAATGACCGCTACCCGCCCGCCAACTGCGAGCGTCTCGGCAAACTGAGGCAACACCCGCCCCAGCACCTCCAGTTCGCGGTTGACCACCATCCGTAACGCCTGGAACGTTTTTGTCGCCGGGTGAATTTTGCCGCGTCGTCCAATCACCCGTTCAATCACATCCGCCAATTCAGTCGCCGTGGCGAACGGTCGCGCATTCACCAACGCTCGCGCAATGCGCCGCGAAAAAGGTTCTTCGCCATAGGTGTAAATTAAATTTGCCAACTCTTCTTCATCGAGTGAGTTGAGCAAATCCGCCGCGGTAGTTTCCGCGCCAGCACCGAACCGCATATCCAGCGCACCGGCACTAGTAAACGAAAAACCGCGCTCCGCATCAGCCAACTGCATTGACGACAATCCAAGATCGAGTACAATACCGTCTGCGAAAGCGAATCCATTTGCCAGCGCAACCGTCTGCAGATGTTCAAAGTTCGCCTGCACGAGCGTTGCGCGCTCGCCAAAGCGGGCTAGATTTTTCGCGGCGAGCTTCAACGCCAGCGGGTCGGCATCCAATCCGAGCAAGCGTCCGGTTGGCATGGAAGATTCTAAAATTCCGGCGCTGTGTCCACCCGCACCGAGCGTCGCATCAATATAGCGTCCGCCATCATGCGGCGCGAGCCACGCCATCACTTGATCGAACAAGACCGAAACATGCGTATCCGGAGTGGACATCGGTAATTATTTCGCGGCGCGCATCATCTGGCGCATCCGCTCCGCCATCGCCGGCGGGTCCGCTTCGATACGTTCGGTCATCGCTTTGTATTTTTCAGGGTCCCACACTTCGATGCGACTGAACAGACCAACAACCATTATTTCGTTCTGCAATTTGAATTGACCGCGCAAGTTCTGCGGAATCAGGATGCGCCCCTGCTTGTCAATATCTTCCTGCTCCGCCAAACCAAAGATATAGCGTTCCCATTCACGCGCATCGGCACTCTCAAAACCTTGCGCATCAATCACTTGAGCCATTTGTTCAAATTTGGGCTGAGGGAAAATGAACAGACAGTCGTCCAACCCGCGCGTGACAACCACGCCCGACGCCAATTCTGCCCGCCATTTCGCAGGGAGCGTCAAACGACCTTTTTCGTCAATTGCGTGCTGGTGCGATCCTAAGAACACTTGTTCGATTCTCCCACTAGGGCATTAGAACTTGCGTTCTTAACCATCAAATTCTCCACAAAACCCCACTTTGACCCACTTTTATACCATTATTAAACCACACTCACCACACAGTGTCAAGGGGTTGCAAGTACTTTTTGTCAATCTTTAAGGTGAAATTTTATTTACTGAGAGTCGGCAATAAAGCTAGTCCCAAACAAACGATGTTAGCCCAAAAAGCACCGGAAAAAATTCCGCGCGAGGAAACGATGAATCCGACGGCTCGGCTCTGGCATTTGCACGTGACCGAACAAGAGATTGAGGACAAGACGAAACTCGCGCAACACGCGGATGACGCACTGGCAAATGATCCTGCCGTCGCCGCCGCGCGTGCCGCGAACGACGCCGCGCTCAAGCAACTCGCCGATTTGCGCGCGGCATTGCGCGACCGCGAACTCGCGGCGCAATCGCTCGACGCAAAAATCAAGGGATTGAACGCACAGTTGTATGGCGGGCGTGTCAGCAATCCAAAAGAATTGGACGGATTGGAAAAAGATTTGCACATGCACCAGCGGCAACGCACCGCGCTTGACGATGAGTTGCTCGGACTGATGGATCAAGTTGATCACGCGCAAACGCAGGCAACCGCAACCGCTACAGCATTGAAAACAATTGAGGCAAACCGCGCGAGCGATCTCACCAGACTGACCCGCGAACGTGACGCGCTGACCGCTCGTCTGCGTATCCTGACTGCCGAGCGCGAGCAAACGCGCGCCGCGTTGAGCAGTGAGGACTTGCGACAGTATGAACGGTTGCGCCAAACGAAAGCGGGACGCGCCATCGCGCAAATGCGACGCGATTCGTGCGGGGCGTGCGGGGTCAATCTGCCCACCGGTTTGATCAATCGCGTGCATGCCGGGGACGAGGTGACGTGCTGTCCCAGTTGCGGACGCATCCTGAGTGGCTGAGCAACCGGCCGGTTCTCGGCAAGAGAAAGGAACTGAATGAAATTACTTGCGTTATTGTTTGTGCTTACCGCGCCGATGCGGATTTACAAAAACACGACCTTATCACCGAATACAGAATATCATCAAACCGCTATTATTATGGCGGACAATGTGACCCTCGATTGCAATAATTCGGCATTCGTCGGCGATGGCATTGGCGTTGGCATCCTGATCCAGAACCGGCAAGGCGTGACGATTCGGAACTGCAAAGCGCGCGGGTTTGATGTGGGACTGTATGCGCTTGGCGGCAAAAATTTTACTTTTGAACGTAACGATTTCAGCGGCAACTATGTGGACGATAATTACGACGTTGAAAATCTCAAACCACTGCCGCATGGTGGTATGATTTTGAACGGCATCCAATCCTCACGCGTGCAAGGTAACACGGCGAATGGCAATATCGCCGGCATTCAAATTCTCAATTCGACCAAAGTGCGCGTACTACAAAATACCACGAGCCGCAATCGCGGGTGGGGCATTTATCTCTATGGCACCACTGCCAGCCAGGTGTACACCAATACCGTCGAATATAATAATCGGAGTTGTCCGCAGTGGGGCAAAGATGCGGGCTGTGGCTCGGCTGGAATTGTGCTAACGCAACAATCGGATCGCAACATCCTTGGCTGGAACACGCTCAACTACAACGGCGATGGCATCTATCAGGGCAATACACCAGCGGCGGCAAGCAACGATAACGAAATGATGTTTAACACCATTGGGCATAATGTGGCAAACGGAATCGAAGCAACCTTTAGTTTCCGCAATTACATCCATCACAACACCTTGACCCAAGACAATTATGGCGCATGGCTCGGTTACGCGCAGAACGTCCGCTTTGAAAATAATGTTGTGCGCAGCGCGCGCACCAAGAGCGTGCAAGCCGATAACGCGCAAGCAAGCAAGTATTCCGGCAATACGTTTGAGGGCGCAGACGTTTTATTGCAACCGGTGCAAGGCGGCGTGTGCAAGGCGAATAGTTTCGACAACAACAAAACCATCAACGCGCAAATCGTGACGACCGGATGCGAATGAAATTTCAAATCGCGGTCATCGTCGCGAGCATCGCCCTCCTTGCCGCGTTCTGGAGCGCGCGCGCGCCCGGTGTCAGCGCCCAAGCTCCCACCGAAGAGCCAACCAAAGCGCCGTATATTTTTCCAACGCCGATCTATATTCCGAACTTTCCCGACGAATCGCCCACCCCAGGACGCGGCACGCCGACTGCGACGCGCCCAGCCAGTCAACCGGTCGGCGAGCAAACATACACGATTCAATCCGGCGATAGCCCGTGGGCCATCGCGCAAAAAGTGTACGGCGACGGCACGAAATACAAATTGATTTTAGACGCGAACGGCATGACCGCCGATACAAAATTGCGGGTTGGTGCCGTGCTGAAAATTCCAGCATCCGGCGGGATTCTGCCAACCGCAACCCCCGCCGCCGTTGAACCGACTGCCGCGCCGACACTTGCGCCCACCAGCGCGCCAACACTAACCACGCCGACACGGACACCAACACCCGCCGCATCGAGCTGGGTGCCCGGCTCGATCACCGACGCTATGTATTTCGCGATCAATCTCATCAGCGGCATACTTTTTATTGGCGGCATGGGCGCGGCAGTCCTGGCATACCTCTCGTTCACGCGCACCCGCCGCTTGCAACAGATGAGCGGCGCGCGGCGACCACTGCGCATTCGCTAGTCAAAAATTGGCTTGGCGCTAGAGTTGTGACAACAACATTAGTGGAGCTTTGTGTGATTCGCGGATAATTTTGAGATTTGGCGAAGGTGTTAAAAAAGCGACCTGGTTTCTGTTAGGAACCAGGTCGCTTGATTTTTTCTTCGATTTGCTTTGCCGTTACACCGCGCACGCGAATGACCTTGTGCCGCGCGGTTTCACCAGTCACAATCTCGATCTGCGCGCGCCGCACGCCAAGCGTGTCAGCGAGAAATTCGATGAGCGCGGCATTTGCTTTGCCATCCACCGGCGGCGCAGTCAACCGAATTTTGAGCGCATCGCCGGCGCTTGTCACAATTTGATTTTTGCTTGCGCGCGGTACCACCTTGACCGCAAAGGTAACTGCGCCGTCCGCTTTATTGAAAATAGTCATTGGATCCATATGCCGCTAATCCATCGCATTACACTCAACGCCGCGAGGACACTGCCCCACGCCACCGCACCTGTCAACAGAACAAACGCCGACGCGTATAGTGCCGCGAACATGACGTAAAACGTAAACGTCCCAACGACAATGAGCCGCGCCGTTGCCGCACTGTGCGTCATCTGCCGCAAACCAATCACCATCATCGGCATTTCGCCAAGCGCAAGGATAAGCAGAAAGATAAACGCGACGATCTCCGCCAGTGAACCGGCCAACAAAATTGGAATGTGCGCGCTAAGGACACTCGCGCCGGCATAAATGCTTGCGCCCCAAAATACTCCGACGAGTCCCGCCAGCAAAAGATCACGTTTCATAGCGATCCATTTGGGTTTGTCTGCGCCCTGGACTTGGCAATCACTTGGCGCGTCAAGTCCGGTACGGCGAACAGCGCCAATTCATCGCGCGTAACCCAACGCGCATCCAACACATCACTCGCCGCGCGCGTAACGCCGCTCACGTACGCGGCCGCAAAATCAATCACGACATAGTGATATTGCACGCGCCCCTGTTCGTCGTAATGCACCAGATCAACCGCGTCAATCATTTCGCCGAGCCGGATCGCGATGCCACATTCTTCGCGCACCTCGCGCGCCGCCGCCTCACGCAAAGTCTCGCCAACCTGAACTGCGCCGCCCGGTAAATTCCATTCACCGCGCCGCGGTGGATGACCGCGTTGAATCAACAGCACCGCATCATCACGCCACACCACCGCGCCGACGCCGCAAATTGGGCGCGCGGGATATTCACGCGAGAGAGCCATATTTATAAAACCAAAGGATGAGGAATGAACGAGAAACGCTGACTAGGAAAATCCAATTCATCCTTCAGCTTTCATTCTTCCGCATTGGGTTTAATGTCTTTGACATTCAACTGCAACCGCGCTTCGCCATTCCATACACGCGCTTCAAGTTGGTACGCCACGTCAATACGTTGCGGCAAGTTGCCCATCCAACTGCCCTGCCGAAACGCAATTGCATCCCAGAACGATTTACCATCGGTCAAGGTCAACTTGAGATGTTCCGCCCCAACGATACGCGCCTCGCGCACAATCACATTGCGACTGACGAAAATTGGTTCGCGATTGCCATAGCCAAATGGCGCAAGTTGCTCAAACGCTTTTTGCGTCGTCCAGTTCATTTCCGTCAACGGCGCTTCGGCATCCACGTTCAACGTCGGCGCAAGTTCCAGTGTCGCGAGCGCGCGCGTGGCAATCTCGCGCAGGCGCGATTCAAGCTCTGGTAAATTTTCGTTCCGCACGGTAAAGCCCGCCGCCATCGCGTGCCCGCCGTGGCGCACGAGCAAATCTTTGCATTCGTCAAGCGCGCCGACAATGCTAAACTCACTCACACTCCGCGCCGAGCCGCGACTTTCTTCCGCGCCCTGATGCACCGCAACCGCGGGACGATAAAATTCTTCGGACAAACGGCTGGCGATCAAGCCGACAATGCCTTCGGGGAATTCTGGCGCAACGACGAAAAATAATCGCTCGGCTTCGGCAGATGCCACAACCGCCTCGCGCGCTTTGCTCGTCATTTCGGACGTGAGCCGTTGCCGTTCGCGGTTCGTTTCTTCGAGTTTTTGCGCGAGTCGATCCGCTTCGCCGGGATATTGCGTCACGAGCAGATCATACGCCATCAATGCGCTTTCCAACCGTCCCGCCGCGTTCAAGCGCGGACCGAGCGTAAAGCCGATACTGCCCGCGTCAATCGAATCGGGCTTGAGCGCGGCTTGGCGCATCAGCGCAATGATCCCAGGTCGCTCCGACTGACGCAAGCGCGCCAGCCCGCGTTGGACGAGCGCACGATTTTCACCAGTGAGCGGAACCAGGTCGGCAACCGTGCCAAGCGCGGCAAGATCAACCAGGGCGTCCTCGGACAGGATCGCGCGCGCTGTTTGGAGCGGCACGCGCGTTTCAGCGCGGAGTAACGCTTGCGCGAGTTTGAACGCGACCCCCGCGCCGGATAATTCTTTTGAAGGATACTTGCACAGCGGTTGTTTCGGGTTGATGACGGCGAACGCATCGGGCAAGGTATCACTCGGCGCGTGATGATCGGTCACGATCATATCCAGTCCAATTTTTTTGCCATACGCTACTTCGGGCAGTGACCGCACGCCACAGTCCACTGTGATGACGATATGCACGCCTTGCTCTTTCAACTGATCGAGCGCGTCCGTATTCAAACCGTAGCCTTCATCAATGCGATGCGGAATGTACGGTCTTACTTTAGCCCCAAGTGATTGCAGTGTTTGCGTCAGTAACGCAGTTGCCGTCACCCCATCCACGTCAAAGTCGCCATAGACCGCGATCGCTTCACCCGCGCGCATCGCGCGCCGCAAGCGATCCACTGTTTCATTCATGCCGTACAGTTGAAACGGATTGCCGATCAAGGTGGCGGGCGCAAGAAATGCTTCAACGGCTTCCAGTGTGGTGATGCCGCGATTGTATAAAATTTGAACGAGCAAGGGATGCAGTTGCGGAAAACGCGCGACAACCAGTGATGACGCGCGCGGCGCAATCTGCCAGCGTTTTGATTTAGGTAACAACACAGACTCCGATTAATAAGGTGGCGCGATTTTACCACGAGGAGAGCGGATCGCAAAAACCAACCCGAAGGTTCGTCGGTTTGAAATTCCTTCGGGTCGTTGCTCAAACGATCGAGTCGAGCTGGATGCCGCGCGCCGCCGCGCGCGCGCCGCGCCAATCGCCTTCGGTGATCGGCGGCGGCAACACCTGGTCGGCGGGGCGGCGCACCAAATGCATCGCATCCTGATCGCACGCGAGCACGCACACGCCACAGCCCACGCACCGCGTTTCATTGACGCGCGCTACGCCTTCCATCGTCAACGCGTCGAACTGACAGCGCGCCACGCATAATTCACAACCGATGCACGCCTCGTCGTCCACCTGGTTGACAAACGCAGAGCGCGCGACAACATTTGCAATCCCCAGGTCTGCCATACCGCGCAAAATGCCACACGAACAGGTACAGCAATTGCAAATGTACCACAAGCCGCGCTGGTTGTTGCTCACCGAATGCACCAACCCCGCATCAGCCGCGCGGCGCAACGTGGTCATGGCTTCAGCCTGGGTCAGCGCGCGAATCGTCGAGACGGACGCAAACGCATTCGGCGTGGAACTCAGCACCATGCACACATCAATCGGATGCTCACACGCTTCGCCGATCAATGCTTTTTGCGTGCGGCACACGCAATCCGTTACGCCCCAGGCTTGCGCGCCCGCCACAATTGCCGTTGCGCTTTCATACGGATAGACCTCGTTATCCATCTGCACGGTCTTGCCAACCGGAATGACGCGATGTACCTGAGGTTGAACAGCCAGGGTTTGGCCAAACGCTTGCCGATAATACGCTTCGAACAATTGCGCGAGTTCCGCATCCAAGCGTCCGGCTTGCATTTCGTAAATGCCGACGACGAATGGAATTAAATGATAACCCAAGCCGCTATCCGCGCGCGCCGCGCCGATCAAACCGCGCCGCACCATGTCCTTCAATTGTTTGCGAAGCAAATTTGAATCGCCGCCGATGCGCGCGGCAATTTGCGCGGGCGTTTCCGCCGTCATTCGCAGTTGCGACGCCAACTCGGCGTCCTCCGGCGAAAATAATTTTTCCAACACGCGCAATTCCGCGCCATCCGCGGTAGCTGGAAAACCATTCGGCAGTGCATCCAGGCGTTGCGCTAAACTGATATAAGGATTCATTGTTTACCTCAAGCTAAATTCCCGCGCCATTATACTCGGTGTGACTGAAAAACCAAACCTGTGATAGAATATCGCACGGAGGGAATTATGGCACGCATTGTATTTATGGGTACGCCCGAATTTGCTGTCCCGGTATTGGACGCGCTCGCGCATACAAATCACAAAATTGTCGGGGTATATACGCGCGCGGATCAACCAGCGGGGCGCGGCAAGACCTTGCAAGCATCACCCGTGAAACTGTTGGCAGAAAAATATGCGCTGGTAGTTTTTCAGCCGCCAACGTTGCGCAAACCAGAATTCGTCGCGCCCTTACGCGATCTTGCGCCGGACGTGATCATCGTCGCGGCATACGGCTTGATTTTGCCCCAGGTCGTTTTGGACATTCCGCCGCGCGGATGCATCAACACACACGCCTCGCTTTTGCCCTTGTATCGCGGCGCCGCGCCGATCCCGGCCGCCATTTTGGCTGGCGACGCGGAAACCGGGATCACGTTGATGCAGATGGAAGCCGGGTTGGACACAGGTCCGATTCTCGCGCAAGCCACACTTTCAATTTTCGATGACGATACAACCGGCACACTGACCGCAAAACTGGCGCACACCGCCGCCGCATTGATGATCGAAACCTTGCCGCGCATTCTCGCAGGCGAAATTAGTCCACAACCACAAGATAATGCGCGCGCGTCAGTGTTCAAGACGATCAAAAAAGAAGAAGGATGGATTGACTGGACGCGCTCCGCCAGCGAGATTGCGCGGCGCGTGCGCGCGTTCAATCCGTGGCCCTCGACATTCACGTTTTGGAATGGCGCACAATTGAAAATTTTACGCGCGCAAGCCAGCGCCGGAAAAAATTCTGCGGAACCAGGACGCGTGATTCAAATCGGCAAAGAGGTTGCGGTTGCCACCGGCACGGGCGCGCTTGTTTTGCGCGAGGTGCAATTGGCAGGCAAACGCGCAGTGACCATCGAAGAATTTGTGCGCGGGCATCGCGATTTGATCGGAGACATACTTGAAATACGACCACCGTCGCCTAATCCAATAACGTAGCGCGCAGTTTCCTAGCGCACGAGCCGATACACGATCATATTTTTTTCGCCCGCCGCGCGCGTGACCGCACAATCGGTTTGATCCGCGCGCACAAAACGCGCGTCAGCATCAAACATGGGGTACCAATCGGGAAAGACAATCACGAAAGCCGCTTGCCGCGAAAATAAATAATCGCGCAGGCGGCTTTCGTCACGCAGGAATGGAATCACGTCCGGCGAAACCAGCCCCGCCAGATCGATGAACGGGTGATTCCAATAATATCCCAACGCGCCAATGTCGTGTGCGGCGATCACCGCATCGGGCGGCACGTTCGCCGCAACCCATTGCGCCGTCCCCACCATTTCGCAATCAATGATCGCCACATCGTTGGCATATTGCGCCGCGCCCAGCAACCAAAACACAATCAGCACTGCAACCGTCGAAAGCGCCCACGTTGCACGCACCAGGCGTTGGTTCAACCGCGCGAGCAATGCCGCCGTGCCGCAAACGCCATAGAGCGCGATGAATGGGATCGTTGGCATTTCATAACGACCATGTTGGTACACCACGGGCAAGCGAATCGCATAGAGCGCGGGCAAGAGCAAAATCCACGCGAATGGAATCAACGCGAGCCAGGCACGTCTACGCGCAAGCGCAATGACCAAGTAGATCGCACCCGGCCCAAGCAAAATCTGCGCGCCTGTCCAGGACACACTCGACAAATTCCACCAACGCGCAAACAACGAAGACTGCTCGAACAAAATCGCGTATTCGGCGGTTTTGGCATAAAACGTATTGGGCAATAATGTGCCGCCGACAATAAAATTAAAAATCAAATCTGGCGCGAGGACAAGCGCAAAGCCCGCAATAAATTGAATCGCCACGATCGTCAACGCGCCAAAATCGATCCTGGTTTCTTGTTTGTGCTGATACAATTCCCAGGTCTGCCAAAGCAAACCCAGCCCGACCAACCCTGCTAGCACCATGCCTTCCGGGCGGGTGAGCGTGAGCAAGCCCGCAAGCGCGCCGAGTAACCAGGAACGTGTGCCAGCATAAAACCGCGCCAGGAGCACAAGCGCAAGCAAGACGAACAGCAAAATTTCCATGCCACTTGCCGCGCTCCACGCAAGATGCCATTCGAATAAAAGAAACATTGGGACAATCATTTTGGCAGGCGCGGCGTAGCTTGCAGAGAGAAAAGAGCTCAATCGATCAACAAGACGGGATGCCGTGATTGCGCTTGCGCCAAGCAACACAACGCCAAGCAGATATGCCCACACGCGAAAGTCAATCCGTAGAAGATACCCCAGCGCGAGCAGAATTGTCCATAGCGGCGACGTTGATCCCGCGCTGAGTTGCCCCGTGAAAAACGCAAACTCGCCGCGCATTCCCAGGTTGCGCGCATAGACCTGGTGAATCCACGCATCATCCAGCGGAAAGCCAACCACGCCGCGCGATGCCGCCAAACCCACGTAGGCGCCCGCGCTCACGAATGCCATCAAGACCAAGACCCAATCGGATCGTTTCATTGGGATCGCTCACGCGGCGCAACGATTCGTTGTGCGCCAAGGATCAATAGCGCCGTCGCGAGCGCGGAGACGAGCGCGACGATGAGCTGATCGATCAACGCATCGCGCGCTGGCGATAGCGCAACGCCCTCCGGTTCGCTCACAATCACCGTCCAGGGATTCGTCACCATGCGCCGCGTCGCCGCGCGCATCGTTTGTCCGCTGGCATCACGATAAACCACCAGATTCATGCCGCCGCGCATGATGGCCGCGGCAAGCTCTGGCAACGCGGTTGCGTGAATCTGGGTTGTGTCTGCGCCATAGCGATGTTCTGCAAGCGGGCGCGCAGTGATGTCGGCGGGCAATGGCGCGAGCGCAAAAAACAGTTGCGGCGTCTTGGTTCGATCAGCAATCCGCACGCCATTCTCATCAACCAGCAGTGCATCGCCTTGCGCGCCAAGCGTGCCCCATAATTCTTGAACGGTCACCCGCAAAACCAGCGCCCCCGCGACCTCGCCGAAATTATTGATCAGGGGCGCGCTATAGTACTGCAACAGCTCGCCAAAATCATTGGCTGGCGCAGAAGCGTGCAAATGACCCGCGAGCGCTTCGCGCACAAACATGCGCTCACCAAAATTGACATTCATCGTCGCATCCGTCGTCAACACGACCGTGCCGAAGACGTCCATGATGGACGCGGCGCGCACGTTAGGATCCGCGGCAACGATGGACGCGAGTTCGTTCCGCGCGGTGGCGGCACGTACGACGCGGTCGGCATCATTGGACGCGGCAAAGGCGCGCAAGGAGGGCAAGGCGGCAAGCGTCAGGGTTTCGATCATGCGCTGTTGCAGAACGCGGTCTACTGAATCGGCAAGGGTTTGCGCGCGTGACGCGAGTGTCTGATCCGTGGCGGCAAGGGTACGCGCGCGGGCGAAGAAAACATTGGCGGCAATTATAATCCCCACAACAACACAAACAAAAATTTCAAAGAGCAGAACTCGACGCATTAGATTATTCTTGGTCATTTTTCGTCGTGTTGGTAACCAGCAAAACCTGGAACAGCATCGTGATGCCGATATTTAGCCACTGCGCCAAAGTCTGAATGATCCGAAATAATGTTGCCAGAGCAAACGCTTTATCCACGCCAAAGGTTGTCCCAAGCAATATGGTGATCATTCCTTCGCGCACGCCCAAGCCTGCTGGCGCTATCAGTGAAACATAGCCAACCAGATAACTCGCCGCGTATGCTCCCATAAGCAACAAAGGCGAGACCGCCAAATTTTCCAATGAATTCACCAGCCACGCAAAGCTAGCCGCTTCGATCAACCAACTGCCTGTTACTAGCGCGCCCATTGACAATAACACGCGCGTTGGCGGTAAATCAGTGCTTGCCAAAAAAAATCGTCGGCGCAACAATTCGAGCCTACCGCGTAGGACGATCCCTGCTCCAAATGGCAAAAACAAAAACAACACGTACCCGACACCGATCATTGGCACGAGCGACAACGTTGCCACAAGCGCACACGCGCCAAGTCCTAAGGATAGATTAAGCGCGACAATCATTGCGCTGTCATATTTGGAAATACCTCTGCGCCACAACAAGCCGGCAAGTCCTGCCAAGCCCCATACGCCACCGGGTAGCATCGCCGCTACCTGCGCAAGGTTGAGCGTGCGATAAGCGTCACCGAAACTGAATGAATAACCCAGGCTACGCACAAGTAAGACAAAAGCCCACAGCGAAAAAAAGAAAGCCAGATCGATCCACAATAACGCAAACACTAATTTAGCCACGTCGAGTAACGCAAAAACATTGATGATCAACTCGCGATTCTGCCAACCCCAGTTTGCCATCAACACCAAAATCGCAAGCGTCGCCATCACCGAAAGCGCGCCGCGCCATTGTTTGATTCGTGTGAGTATCCGTGCTTTCAATTGTTCCGGGTTCCGCCCGTTCGCGTGATCAAACCAATAAATTGTTTGCGCCGTGTCCAAGTGTGCGCGCGCTCTTGCATAACCAAGTCAGCCGGCATCGTGAAATCCCGGTAAAAGGTCGGTACGAAATCATACGGCTGAATCGCACCGGCCTGTACCCAGTCCAATATCTGCTGTGCGATGCGGATATGATCGTTATGCGCTTCAACATAGGGTCGCCCTGCCAGCGCGAGATGGCGGCGTAAATTGCGATCCACGATCAGTTGACGCAGATGATCAACGAGCGTATCCACATGCGTGTTGATCGCCGGACATCCGGACGGCACGCGGGAATACTCGGCGTCATAACTCACGAGTACCGCACAGCCGCTCGCCATTGCTTCCGCCGATAAACCACCAACTGTAAGTGCGTATAATTCGTCAACAACAATATCTGCTTGTGTTAGCAATTCACGCAACTGCGCGTTTGGCATATTTTCGATCAATTGAAAATCGAATTGCACACCTTCAGACTTGAGTTGCTCAACCGCGGCGATTATATGCTCCGTCCCTTTTGCCCCGCGAATACTTGGTGCGTGCAGAATGAGCGGAACAACGCGATCTGGAACAAGTGCTTGAAACCGGGACAGGTCAAGGGGAACATTCGCGCGCATGTAGGGACGTGTCTCGAGTTGCGCGCAGTCTGGTTGCGAAAGAATTAAATCAGAATACTTTTCTGCCGTTCGTACCGTGCGGAGTTTATCAAAATAGTTACCCCCTGAACGTTCGCGGGTATAACGAATGAACGGCTCAAGGTTAGCGGCAACCCCACGCTGGCGCATGTCCTGCTCAAAGGCGTACCAATAACGAATATCACTGCCCCAAAACGCCGTGACGATTTTCTTGCCCATGCGTTTCAGAATTGGATAATACAAGTGAGATGGCAAAACAGCAGGCGCAAACATCAAACAGAGATCGCATGTCAACGCACGTACCAGTCCCAGCATCCGTCCTGCCATCCCCATCGCGGCAAATGTTTGCGATACCAATCCTGGTTTAGCATGCCGATAAATCACGAGATCATACAGCGAGTCGGGATAAAAACGACTTTTACTCCAGACCGCCGTAAAAGTTTCGTGTCCCAACGATTGAAACGCTTTGGCGTATGTCGCCGCGATATTTGCCACATCGGTAAAACCGATAAAAATCCGCATCGTGTCCTTGGTCTACTTGACCGCCAACGGATCCGGCGCAGTGAACTTGAGATAAAAACTTTTCGGTACGCGGTTCAATTTGTACATCAGCCACCAGAATCCGCGCATTTTCTCAAAGGTATGTTTGTACGTCTTGTAATCACGGTAGGTTTTTTTAGGCAAACTTAGCAACGCTTGAAATTCGGCATCTGAAAAGCCAAGACGTTTCTTCACCATCGCCACCAACTCGGGATCATAGACCTGCGACTGGGCGATCAGTTCCAGTCCTTGTTCACGCGCCATTTGCCCCGAGCGCACCAATGCCGCATAGCCCAGCAAACGCGTATCTATGCCATAGCGTTGCGGCATAAAATAGGTATGCCAAAACGCGGTGAAGCGATTTTCAAGATGATGCCCACCATACCATTCCCAACCAAGTTTTTCCGTGAGTAATGCCATTGCCTCTTTTTTGACATAGTTGATATAGTAAAGTGGGCGAATTTTTTCAATCCCCAAGATCGCCGTCCATTTGATAAAATCTGGCATGAGCAAATTCGGATAGGTTTTCAATGGCACAGTGCCAAATTGTTTCTGGATACTCTGAATATATTTGCCATCCATATAAATCCAGCCCAACGGAGCAACCCCTTCGGTCCGGAACGAATGCCCTTCAAAAATATATCGCACATGATATTTTTCCGCCGCACGATTTAAGGTGACCGCCAAACCAATATCCGTTGGCGCTTCAATGTCCGGTACCCCTGCTTTCAAAAACGAGCGGTAGATGTCATCATACTCTTTATTGTCCACGACATAGGTATATAAATCTACATCCAGTTTCTCAAGCGCATCATGGATATTTTCGACTGCAATCGTCGAATCCCAAGTGTTGTCAAAATGCGCCGCAAGTGGGCGCAGACCCAATTGCTTCGCCAAATAGAGCAGATAGGTCGAATCACAGCCACCGCTGACACCGACAATCACATCGTATTGTTTGCCTCGCCCTTCACGACGAATCTGTTCTGCAATTGCCTGGAGACGCCGCTCGCCTTCCGCGCCAGTCGGGTATTCACGATCCAATTGATCATGAATGGAACAGTAGTTGCATACACCCAGCGCATCAAACGTAATCCGCGGCACAGTTTCATCATACAAACACCGAGAACATCGTTGCGTCATTGCGGCTCCTCACGCCAACACTTGCTCCAATTCGCGACGGGCTGGAAAATTAATTAGCACCGCGCGATTGCGGCCAAAATACACCACCAGACTACCGGCGGCGCATGCGGATGCCCCACCTTGCTTTATGGCAACACCAAAGTCGGCGACTTGGCCAGCGCCGCCACACGCAATCACCGGAATATCGACAGCGCGCGTGACCTGCTGGATCAGTTCAACATCATACCCTGCTTGTGTTCCATCACGATCAATCGCCGTCAATAGAATTTCGCCTGCGCCCAAGTCTTGCATCTGTGTTGCAAATTGCACCGGCTCGATGCCGGTTGCGTTTCTGCCGCCGTGCGTATACACTATATATTCGCCAAACTTTTTCTTACGCACATCAATTGAAACAACAATCGCTTGGCGACCAAAGCGTTCTGCCGCATCTTGAATGAGTGTCGGATTTTCGACCGCACCTGTGTTGATCGCAACTTTCTCAATACCAATCTTGAGGATTCGCTCAATATCATTGACATTATTAACCCCACCACCATAGGTAACGGGCATAAAACATTCGCTCGCGATTTGTGCCAGCACGTTAAATGGCGGCGAATGTTTTTGGAAGGTCGCGGTGATGTCGAGAAAGATCAATTCGTCTACTTCTTTTTCGTTATAGATACGGACAGCATTGATCGGATCGCCAATATATTGAGGGTCTTTGAACTTGAGAGTCTTGACCAGCGCACCGTCTTTGAGCAACAAGCACGGCATCACACGAGGAATCAACACGTCACATCCGCTCCACAAAATTTCTATAAATTTGCATTCCAAAGCGATGGCTTTTTTCGGGGTGAAATTGCGCTCCAACTATATTGGCGTGCTGAATCGCCGAGGCAAACGCATAACCATACTCGGTTGTCGCGATCACGTCATCCGACTGATGGCAAACCGCATGATAGGAATGGACAAAATAAAAACGCGGCGCAGATTCCATCTCAGCAAACAACACGCTAGGTTGACGAAACGTTACCGTATTCCAACCCATGTGCGGGATTTTAAGTTGCGCTTGCTTTGGCGCAAAGCGAAAGCGAATGACCTCGCCGTCAACCCAACCCAGCCCAGGTTGATCACCTTCCTCGCTTCGCTTCAACAACAGTTGCATTCCAAGACACACGCCGAACGTTGGCGTTTTGTGCCCCAGCACCTTGTCGTTCAACAAATTGATCAGATCCAATTCTGCCAAGCGCCGCATTCCCGTATCAAAGGCGCCTACCCCGGGCAGAATCAATTTATCCGCGTGTTCGATCTCATGCCGGTCGCACGACACCTGCGCTGGCGCGCCGACACGTTTTAGCATGTTGATAATCGAACCCAGATTGCCCATTCCATAATCAATAACCACGATCATACGTTCATCCCTTTGCCAGAGTTTGCCGCAAAAACCGTGCCGGGTTACCGACGACAACACTATTCGCCGCCACATTACTCAGAACCACACTACCCATGCCCACAAGACAATGATCTTCAATTTGGATATTACTGTTAATACTTGCGTTCGTGCCTAGATAACACGCCTGACCGATCACGACTCCACCGGAAATGCACACGCCACTGGTGATGCAAGTATAATCGCCGATTCTATCATCGTGGCTAATCACACTAGAGGGCAAGATAATCACATGATCGTCAATGACAGCATGGGAAGCAATTGTGACATGCGGGAACACGACAACGCCGCATCCCAAGCGCGCCGTCCGCGATATGCTAGCTGTCGGATGGATAATGGTTTCAAAACGTTCACGCGGCGCGCACGTCCGCGCAATAATCTCGCGCTTGGCCCAGAAATTTCGAACACTGCCGATTCCATTCACCAAATAACAATCGGGGTATTGCCTTGCAGTATCCAAAGCACCCAGCACCAACACGCCATTCAATTGTTGGTTCCATGTCTGCGGATCATCATCCAAAAATCCGACACATTCGTACTCGCGTTGCCGTCGCGCCTCGTTGATATCGTTCAAGGTATCCAGAATATCAAGACAATTTCCGCCCGTGCCAAGAATAATAATTTTTTTCGTCATAGACGCTGTGCCTGCACCGCCGCGCGCGTTGCCATCGCAACAGTTTTCAACTCGGCGTCACTCATTTGCGGATACAGCGGCAAGGTGATCGAACGCGTAAACGCCGTGTGCGAGTTTGGCAACTGCCCCGTAACATAACCATACGTTTGTTGATAAAAAGGTTGATCATGCACTGCATACGTCCCGAGTGTCGCTTCGACGCCGTGTGTGCGCAAATGCTCGATCACGCGGTCACGATCAATCCCGTCAGCCACAAGAATCACAAACGATTGATAGATATGTCCGCCCCATTTTGGCTCACGCGGTAACCGAATACCCGGCACATCAGCCAGTCGGTCGCACAACTGTGACGCAAGCGCGCGCTTGCGTTCAATGAGGAGCGGCAATTTTTCCATTTGCGCGATCCCCATCGCGCCCTGAATATCACTCAAACGATAGTTGTAGCCCGCCGCTTCATACACATACCAATTCCCCGCGCGCACTCCACCGTGGTTGCGTAATAACGCAATGCGCTCCGCTAACACTGGATCATTTGTGGTAATCATTCCGCCTTCGCCGGTTGTGATCACTTTGCGAGGATGAAAACTAAAGCATCCGAGATCAGTCAAATTGCCGCAATAGCGTCCGTTATACGCCGCACCGATCGCGCACGCGGCATCTTCA
>JBBIUF010000023.1:19009-43021 GCA_037440365.1 Chloroflexota bacterium | reverse complement strand
CATCCCGGCGTATGCGGTGCCAGAGGGCGCGGATTTACGCGCAATGCTGGGTCAAGCTTGATGAATGTAGAACGAAGGACGATCAAATATGTATAAAGGGGAAACACATGCCAGATCAAATGAACGAAACGCAAGCCAACGAGTTGTTGCAAATGGTGGCGCAAATTCGCGCGCAATGGGAGCCGGTGATCGAGATGGTGGTTGCCGCGTGCCAGGGTAACGCCGAAGCGACCGCAGAACTGGATCCGTTCCTTGCCGACATGGAGCAAAAGGCAGAATGGCAACCATTTGTCGGCGCGCTCAAGCGCGTGTTGGCGGGCGAACGCGATCCGCTCGTACTGTTGCCCGATTTGGATGACACGGATGTGTTGATCCTGAGCGATATTTTGCGGATGCTCGGTGTTGATCCGCGCACCTTGCCCGCGTTGCCCGGTGAAGAACCCAGCGACGATGACGGCGGCAATATGATCACGCTCGACGATTTTATGCAGATGATCGTTGTTGCGTGCAAGCCGGGCGCGCCGGATGGTTTGAAAGAGCAAATGCAAACCGCGACGCGCGGTATGGCGATGCAACCGAATGTTGCGCCGGAACTGAATGCGCTCGGTCGCACGCTCAACGCGATCCTCAACGGCGACCGCCGTCCTAACATGACTGGCTTACCGCCGGAATTGGTGCAAGCGGTGAACCAGATGCTCAAGGAATTGCCACCGACGATTTTGCTGGCGTAATCTCCAGTCATCCAGGAGCAACCGGCTGGTTGCCCTACAAGAACAATTCTAACTGCGCGTGTTCCTCTGCCACCAACGGCACGAGTCCCGCCATCAGCGTGATGTCGTGCCGTTCGATTTTTTCTTCCGCCAACAATTTCTCGACGAATGGCACACGCACAAAATTCCAGCCCGCGTCGTGAAATGCTTCAGCGAGGTGCGGCAGGCGGCGCAATTTTTCTTGCAACCATGCCACGCGTGCTTCGGGTACAATCACATAGCCGCGCGCGGGCGCAATGTGAATCTGCGCGAGGTCGGTAAATTCTGCGCGGTCGCGCCACACAAAACCATGCGCTAGTTCGCCATCGGCAAGCCACGCCACGGTCATTGCGGGGAGCGGGGTTGGCGACGAAGCAATCTCCGCCGAGCCAATTGGGGCTTGCTTGATCCCTGTGGGACTCGCAATGACCGAGTATTGCAATCGCGCGCCCAGCTGTGTCAGCACCTCCAGCGCGTGTGCGCGTTCGGTGTCAACATGATCCGCGTATGCCGCAAGACACAAATCGATCAACCCCGCTTCCGGCGTAAGATCGCCGGGGAATGCGCGATAGATGGCGTCCGCGAGATCGTCCCGCGCAATTTCGCCGCGCGATAAAATTTCGCGCACGGCGTCATCCACGCGATCAATCAGCGGTGCGGCGAGATCGCGCGCGCGGCGCAACCACAACGTCTGCTCCGCGCTAACGGAATGATCGAAATCGTCGGCGTACCCTTCACTCAAGCCAGCTAGGATCGCGTCGCGCACAAATTGGCTCGGCGCGATTTTCATTTTCGTTGCAAGTACTTGCGCGATCAAACCTTCACGCGCAACGCGCACGTATGCCGCGTGATGCACCCACGCAAAGGCAAGCGCCTCGCCGCGCCGTGTGAGAAGGTCGCGTGCGGCAGTCAAGGCAACCGCGCGAATTTTTACGTCCAAATTACGCGCGCCCAGTGGAAGCGGACTCGCGAAATGTGCCGGCGCGAACACGATGCGATAGTCGCCGCGCGTGTCGCCGTGTTCATGGCGCGGCGCATCGCCCAGGTGCGGCTGAAACAAAAATGAATCTGGGATCAAATTCGCGCCGCTGGCCGCGAGCAATAAGGTTTCGATCACGGCTTGGCGGGTTGCGCTAAACACCAACACCGCACGCGCCTCGGGGCGGAGTAGATTGGCGAGCGACTTGAACGATTCGGCGAGCGCGTCGGTGTACCAATGCCATTCGCCCGGCGCATCTTTTTTCGGATCGAGAAATGGCGTGAGCGCTTGCACGGCGGTGCGCCCCAAAATCCACGCGCCCCAAAAATACGACAATGCCCAGATTGCCGCGCGGCGCACGGGCGGCGCGGTGACGATGAGCGCGGCGGTGGCGGGGATTTCGTGCGCGAGCGTTTTCGCGTTGCCGCGCCCAACGTAGAAGGTGGGCGTATCGGCAACGCTCACCTCATCCGGCGATTCAGCCAGATCGGGCGGGGCGTCCGTTGCGGCTAACGCGCGCGCGGCGCGTTCGATTTCGCGCCACAAATTAAATTCGACGAATTGTTTGTGCGCGGTCAGTTGCGCGAAGGTGTGTGGCTCGGCGTCGGCGTAAAAATTGGTACCGCGATCCAGGACGTGCAAAAGCAACAGGCATAGCATATCATGCTCGGGCGCGGTGCGGAAGAGCGCGTCAATTTTTTGTGTGAGCGTGACGAGCGCATAGAGATTGCGCGGCGTATACACATCGAGCATTTTGCGGATGCGGTCGGCGTGCAAATTTTCTGCTGGCACGACGCGCTCAAAGGCGAGGTAATAGTGCAAGCCGCGCGCATCGAACGCGGCAAAGCGTTGTACGTCGTCCTCGGTTGCGGGATCGTCGCGCGTGACGCCGCATTGCGCGCAGGTGTAATGCCGCGTGTGTAAGCCGCCCGTGCGCGCGTGGGTAAAATAATCGGCGGGCGTCAATGCGCCACACGCGGCGCACGTTGTCGCATAAATCTGCGTGAGGTGGACGCGCAATGGCGCATTGTCTTTGAGCGCATCGCCCAAGCGCGTGAGCGCGGGATTGAGCGTTGCCAATGTGGGCGGGGTTGCCATCGCGCGCGCAAACCAAGACCACAGCGGATTGCTTTCCACGCTGATCGCGCGGCGACCCAATGCAAAAGCGACGCGCGCAATGGTAGGCGTGACGCCAAATGGATCGATCACGAGATCGCCGGGCGCGGTCAGCGTTTCGATATATTGTGCGACGACGTTTGCCGCGGGCGGTTGTAAATAACTCGCGAGCGGAAAAAACGCGTGCGGCGCGCGGGCGGGGATGAAATAGTTGGGTGCGTCCATTGCGAAAAAGTATAGCACAGGCACGCGCCGCGCGCAATCGGATGTAATTCGCTTGCAATTCTCAAGCGATTCGATATAATTGGCTTGACCGCGCGCTGATGCAACGCGCGCCTTGTTTTCATTAAAGGAGGAACGAGTGAACCGACGTTGGATTTTGGCTGGCTGGATGTTATTGAGTGTGCTGGCGCTAGCCGCCTGTGGTGAAACCCCCGCGCAACCTGCGCCTGTGGTAGCGGCGCCGACGAACGCTCCGGTGGCTCCCACGAGCGGTGCCGTACCGGCGACTGCTCCAGCGGCAACGAAACCCGCCGCGCCTGTCGCGGCAACTGCCGCGCCGACAAAACCAGCCGCTGTCAAGGGTGCATTGACTTGCCCGCCCACAGTGCCGCTTGCCGCGAATGTGCCTGCCGCCGCGCGCGTGAACGGCGTGGGCATCGCGCTCGATTACTATAACCGCCAAGCCGACCAAGCTCAAGCCGCGATGGTGCAAAATGGCGGTCTCGATCCCAAAACGCAGGCGGGCCAAGACACGATCAAAAGTCTCAAAGCTCAAGTGCTGGATCAGTTGATCAATGATCAAGTGATCGCGCAACAATCGGACCGCGAAGGCATCAAGGTTACGGATGATGATCTCAATACGCGGCTCGCGCAAATGATCCAGGATGCGGGTAGTGTGGACAAACTAAACGAGTATATGGCAAAGAACCAGCTGACGCTCGGTGATTTGTGCGGCCAAGTGCGCACGCAGTTGCTCGGCGAGGCGATGATGAACAAGGTGACGAGCGCGTTCCCCACGACAGCGGAACAAGTTCACGTCCGCCACATCCTGGTTTCTACTGCCGCGCTCGCGACGCAAATCCGCGACCGCGCGCGCAAAGGCGAAGATTTTGCCGCGCTCGCCAAGCAATACTCGATGGACGAAACGAACAAGAACAATGGCGGCGATCTCGGTTGGTTACCCAAGGGGGTTTTGGACCCGCGCCTCGACGCCGTGATCTTTGATATTCCGCTGAACCAGATCAGCGATGTGATTACGGGGCAGTACGGTTATCATGTGGTTCAAGTATTGGAGAAAGACAAGGCGCGCGCGCTCCCGCCGGAAATGTTGCAGAACGCGCGTCAGCAAGCATTCTTGAAATGGCTCCAAGCCGTGCGCGAAACGATGAAGGTGGAACGGCTGGTTCAGTGAAGCGGTTTATTCCAATCCTGTTTATCTTGATCGGTTGCGGGATGATGACCATCGGCGCGGTGATCTTGGGCGGCACGTATGTCGTCCGCCGCGCCGATGCGCCGGATATTTTTGCGTGGAAGCCGCCGCTCGAATTGCTTGATCACCGCGCGCTTGCGCCTGCCTCGGTCTTGTCGCCATTGCTCGATACGTCGGCGGTGGATGCGCTCAATATCGCATTGGATAGCGCGCACCTCGATAACGCCTATGCGCTAGTGGCGTATGATCCCACCCTCACCGACGCGGTGCGGTTAGGCGCGTTGTTACAACTCGGTGCGCAATTTGCCAAAGCGAACAAAACCACGCAAGCGGTCACCTGCTATCAAGCCGCGGCGTTGTTGGCAACGCTGTCGCCCGCTGTGTCAGACACGGCGCGGCTGGATGCGTACTCGCAATCGAACCAGGGCTTGCGCGATCTGAATGCGGCAGACGCCGCACGCTGGGTCACGGATCAAGCATTCCTCGTCGCGCAATTTTCACCCACCGTGCAACGCCAAGTCCGCGCGCGTCGGCTGACGCAGATTGCGGATGATTACACTGGACTTGGTCTAAGCGGGCTCGCCACGCAAGCGCGCACGCAAGCGAATGACGCGCCGGATGCTTCGAACGTGCCAACGCGCACTGTGTTCGTGCCGGTGAGCGGAGTCTTGCCTGTGTCGCCGCAAGTTGTTGCCGCCAAGCAAGCGCGCGTCGCCGCCGCGAAACAACTCGCCGCCGATCTGGCGAACAATGCGCCCAAGACGGTAAATGATTGGCCAGCGGATTCGGTGAGTCAATTGAGCGACACACTGGATGCTGAAGATCAAGCGCGGCAAACGTACTATGATCAGGCTAGCGCGGCGACGCAAGACCCCGCGATCAAACTGGCATTGGCGCGCGATCGCGTAAACTGGCTTGCGTTGAAATATCGCGTGGCGCGCGGCGCGTTCGGCAATTCGCTCGTTGCCGCTTGGTCGAAAAATTCCAAAACGATTGCCAGCGATTTGAGTGATGCCTGGGAAGAATGGTATCGGCTCGCGCAAGCCCAAGCGGTGACCGCGCCGAATGCAAACCAGGCGACCGAAGATCTGATTCGCCAGGAATTGATCGGCGGACGCTGGGGCTGGCTGGCGAATGTGCCAGAGACCGAGCTGACCCAAGCGTTGAGTGATGTGACGCAACGGCTGATCGATCAAGCGGTGCCGGCGTTGCGCCTCGATACGCTCACGCGCAACGGCAAGACAAATTTTATCCTGGTGCCGGACGAGCGGTACGGCAAAAAGGAACAAGCGCTCCCCAAGTAATTGCCGAGTGCAGATGGATGCTGGCGGCTGGTTGACCGTATGACCAAACCTGACATTTTCCATTTGCCATTCACGGGAAAGCCAACATGCAAGACCCACAAGAAGAAGTTTTCCAAATTGGTACACTCGTCGTGGTCGTGGTGATTGTGCTGGCGTGCCTTGCGTATTTGTTGATTTTTCTCAATCCGCAGATCGCGCTCAATCCGTTCAAGCCGCTGATTCCAACCGCCACGGCGGTAGCGGGGTTGCCGCCCACGTGGACGCCCACGCCAACCGACACGCCCACGCTCACGTTGACCCCGACGCCAACGAGCACGCCGACGCTCACGCCCACGCCGACAAGCACCGCGACGAATACGCCGCAGATCACCGCGACGAACACGCGCCCGCCGCGCACGAACACGCCCAAGCCGCCCCCGCCGCCGCTGTACGTGTATTCGACGATCCGAGGCACCTGCGAACATTCCGGCGGGACATTCATTGAAGGGTATGTGACGAATTCGCAAGGCGAAGAATCTGGCGTGAATATCAAGTTGGGTACTGCGCCGGGAAGCAATCTAGTGGATTCGCGCGTGACTGGCTCGGGCGAGCGCAGTCCCGGTCACTATACCTTTGTGTTGAATGCCAACGGCGCGCGCCCTGGTGACTGGTGGGTCTGGGTCACCGATGCTAATGGCAAAGCCATCTCGGATGTCAATGCGGGTCACGTGACCACGAACGCGATCAAGAACGGCGATGATCCCAATTCGTGTTGGCGCGCCGTAATCAACTTTGGACGATGATGCTGTGAACGATGTAGGCGTGGTTGTTCGACAACCACGCCAATTATGACGAGGAGATCAGCGCAATGCAAACCGGCTCCGAAGAAGGATTTCAGATCGCCACGCTTGTCGTCGTCGTCGTCACGATCTTGGTCGTCGTCGCCTATCTTTTAATTTTTCTCAATCCGCGCATTGCGCTCAATCCATTCAAGCCACTCTTGCCAACCGCAACGCTCGTGGCGGGCTTGCCGCCCACGTGGACACCGACACCAACAGATACCGCAACCCCCACGCTTACACCAACCGCCACCAGCACGGCCACGCTTGCGTTGCCCACAGTGACGCCAATGCCTACGGCAATTCCTGCGCCGATTCTTGTTGCGACACTCAAGCCGCCGACACGCCCGGCGCCCGCCTTGCCGCCCACGCCGATTCCGTTGCCGTACTCGTTTCGATCGGTGCCGCGTAGTTGCACATTCGGCACACCCGCGCAAATCAAAGGCAAAGTGACGAGCGGCGGTAGCCCCATGGATGGCATTCGCGTGCGTTTGGCGACGAGCATGGATGCGGCAACCGTTGTGGATGAGCAAGCGGTCAAGCGCGATTCGGACACGAGTACGATTTATGCGTTTATTATTTCGCCGCCCGATTCCGGATCATTTCAATGGCACGTTTGGGTCACCGATGCCAGCGGCACCGCGCTCTCCGATCCAAATTTTCACGTGACGATCAACAACGCGCCAGCAAGTGATCCGAATGCGTGCTGGATCGCGATAGTAGATTTTGCGCGCTAAAGCAAAGCGGCGGGCGAATAGTTCGCCGCTTTTTTATACGACGGCAATAAGTACTATTGTCCGCGTCAAGTGACGGTGCTATCATCTAAACGCAAGTCAGGGAAAACTTTTATTCACTTGGGTCGGCTATGACAATCCAAACGTTGGCGTTATCCACGCCCGTGCGTTCCAAGCCTGTGCATGAAATTGATGTCGAGTTGTTTACGTTTATCGAACGCTATGCGACTAGTTTGGCGCGGTGGGACCTGCTCATCTTTTTCGGTCAGAACCCGCGGTTGCGCGATCACGCGTTGGGAATTGCGCAACACGTTGGGCGCGGAGCGCATACCGTCCAAAAAGAATTGGACGATTTGGTCTATCTGGGGGTCTTGCGCGCTGAGCGCGACGAGCAAGGTGTGCGTTATGGCCTAGTCCGTGCGCCGGCGACGCGGCGTGCCGTGATTCGTTTGGCGCGCGACTTTGTGCCACGCGCTGATTGAACCCAGTCCGAAAATGACGAGACGATGTATTTTGAAACTCAAATACATCGTCTCTTTTTTTGTTTTGCGTTTCATTCTGGAATAGACTATAATCCTTTCGGCAATTTTTGGCGCGACCAATTTATGGAGGCAGACATGGAAATTGATTGGTTTGGTCATGCGTGTTTTCGATTACGCGGCAAGGAAGGCACCGTGATTACTGATCCCTATTCGAAAGAGATTGGTTTGAGTTTTGCGCGCCCGCGCGGCGATATTGTCACTGTCAGTCACGCCCATCCAGGGCACGCGTTCGCGCAAGGCGTCAAAGGCGATCCGAAAGTGATCACCGGACCTGGCGAATACGAAATCAAAAACGTCTTTATCACGGGCGTGCGGACCGCGCACGACAAAAAGAACGGCAAAGAGCGCGGCGCGAATACAGTCTATATTTTCGATCTCGACGGCTTGACCATTTGTCATCTGGGCGACCTGGGGCATGTGCCGACGCAACCGCAAGCTGAAGCGTTTGGCAATGTCAATGTGCTGTTGATTCCCGTCGGCGGCGTTGCGACGATCGGCGCAACCGAAGCGGCGGAAATTGTTTCGCTCCTCGAACCGCAAATCGTCATTCCCATGCACTTTTTCCATGCCGAGTTGGCGTTCAAACTTGATCCTGTCGCCAAGTTTTTCAAAGAGATGGGGCTTAAAACGGTGGATGCCGTGCCGAGTCTCAAGATCACGAAAGATTCGTTGCCATCCGAAACCCAGATTGTGTTATTGGAAGCAAAGCAGAAAGAATAGCCATGGATCAAGAACGCATCAAGCGCGCAGTGAGCGAAATCATCGCGGCAGTCGGCGAAGATGAAACGCGCGAAGGTTTGGCGGATACGCCGCGCCGCATTGCTGAAATGTACACCGAAATTTTTGCCGGCATTCACCAAGACCCACTGGAATTATTCAAGGTGACCTTTGACGCGGGCGGACACAAAGAAATGGTTCTGCTCAAAGACATTCCATTTTATTCGATGTGCGAGCATCATTTCTTGCCGTTTCATGGCGTTGCCCACGTGGGCTATATTCCGCGCGGGCGGCTCGCCGGGGTCAGCAAGATCGCGCGCGCCGTCGAAGTTCTTGCGCACCGTCCGCAAATGCAAGAACACTTGACCAGCCAGATTGCGGATACGTTGATGACTGGCTTGAATCCGATTGGCGTGGCGGTCGTGATCGAAGCGGAGCATTTGTGCATGACGATGCGCGGCATCAAGAAACCAGGAAGCCGCATGATCACCAGCGCGAATCGCGGCTCGTTCCGCACCGATCCGTCCACGCGCGCCGAATTTTTCTCACTTGTGCGCGGAGACGGCAAGTAATGGCGCACTCATTGCGAGTTTTGCAAGCGTATACCGCGCGCGAACTCGATGCCGAATTGGAGCGCATCGGTGCCGAGACGAGCTTGCGCGACGACTGGATCGCGCAAGCAGAATTGTGCGTGCTTCGGCTGGATGACGTATCGCCAAAATTGGCGCGGTTTGTGTACCAAGAGTTGATGCTCGAAGGCGGTCAAGTGGCGCTACCCGCGCGGATGGATGAGCGCGCGGCGGCACCGATCAACCTTCTGTTGATCGGCACGCGGTACCAATTGCGGCATCTCGCCATTCGGCTACGCACGCAATCTGAAAATACCGGCGGCGGGACTGAACTGGATGCACTCGCTGACGACCTGGATCGCGCGTTGACGATCTATGCGGATGCGCCGCATGACGCATCGGTGATGCGTGGCACATTGACGATGCGCGGCACATCGTTTGTCTGGGGTACGCGCACCTTTGTAATGGGTATTGTGAATGTGACGCCCGATTCGTTTAGCGGCGACGGCTTGGTTACCCAAGGCGCAAATTTTGTCGAACGCGCAGTCGCGCATGCGGAGCAATTGCTCGCGGACGGCGCGGATATACTCGATGTTGGTGGCGAGTCCACGCGCCCCGGTTCGCAATCCGTTTCAGTCGAAGCGGAACTCGCGCGCGTGATCCCGGTGATCAAAGCATTGCGCGCGCGGGTGAATGCGCCGATTTCAATTGACACGTACAAAGCGGAGGTTGCGCGCGCCGCGCTTGAGGTTGGCGCAGACCTGGTAAACGATGTGTGGGGCTGGCGCGCGGAATCTGCTCTGCGGCGCGTGGTGGCTGAACGCGGTGTGCCGCTGGTCTTGATGCACAATAAAAGTAAACGAAAAGATGCGGCGCAGTCTGCCCGGCTGGGCGCGCGTTATGTTGGCGTGGAGTACGCGGATTTACTGGGCGCGGTGACTGCGGATTTGCGCGCGCAAATCGATCGGGCGCTGGATGCCGGGATTGCGCCGGGCAACCTCATCGTCGATCCTGGGATCGGCTTTGGCAAAACGCGCGAGCATAATTTAGAGTTGCTTCGGCGGCTCGGTGAATTGCGCGTCCTGGGTCATCCGATTTTACTTGGCACGTCGCGCAAGGCATTCATCGGTTATACGCTGGATGTGCCGCCCGATCAGCGCGTCGAAGGAACGCTCGCAACAATTGTGCTGGGTATTGAGCGCGGCGCGGACATGGTGCGTGTGCATGATGTCAAGTCGGTCGTCCGCGTGGCAAAGATGACGGACGCGGTGGTGCGGAAATTTTAGAAATTGAAAAATAATCGCGAGGAAAAATGACTCAATCCAAACTCGATCAAGAAATCCACGAACAACCCGCCGCGCTCGCGCGTTTCCTGGATGCGGAATCGGCCAATGTTGCCAACATCGCGGCGGCGATCAATCGCGCGGGATGCCAGTATGTGACGATTGCGGCGCGCGGCACATCGGATAATGCGGCGACGTATGCCAAATATATTTTCGCGGCGCACAATCGCTTGCCGGTCGCGCTGGCGACGCCGTCGCTTTACACGGTGTACCACACGCCGCCGCGTCTTGCTGGTTCGCTCGTCATTGGTATTTCGCAATCGGGTGAATCGCCGGACATTGTGGCGGTGCTGGATGAGGCGCGCAAGCAGGGTGTGCCAACGCTCGGCGTGACGAATGTGGCGAACTCGCCGTTGGCGCGCGCGGCGGATTATGTTATTCTGCAACATGCCGAAGCCGAGCAAACGGTTGCCGCGACGAAAACTTACACGACGCAACTTGCGGCAATGGCGTTGCTTTCGACTGCGCTTGCGCACGATGCGGCGCGGCGCAAGGCGCTGGATTTGATCCCAGACGCGATTTCGCGCACGTTGACTTTGAGCGATGCGGCGCGCGATCTGGCGGAGATGTGGCGCGAAAAAACAATCGCGATTGTTCTGGGACGCGGCTATAATTACACGACAGCGTTTGAGATTGCGCTCAAGTTGAAAGAATTGACGTACGTCACGGCGGAACCATTTTCGTCCGCTGACTTGATGCACGGACCGATTGCGATTGTGCAAAGCGGATTCCCGGTGGTTGTTGTCGCGCCGCGTGGCGTGGTGCATGACGATCTGATTGCGGTGGCAAAGCAATTGCAAGCGCGCGGCGCAGAACTCGCCGTGATCTCGGATGTGCCGGATGCGCTTGCGCTTGGTGTTCCGCTCGCTTTACCCGTCACGCTTCCCGAATGGTTGTCACCGCTGGCGTGTGTGATCCCAGGTCAATTGCTCGCAATGCACCTGACCGTTGCCAAAGGTTATGATCCGGACCACCCGCGCGGCTTGACCAAAGTAACCAAGACCTTGTAAGCGCGGACATTGATCCTATTGCGTCACGCCGTGCCAGTATGATACAGTAGGGCTGAAAATAAATTCAGACGAGTCAGACATTGCGGTCTGTCATTACCACTCGGTAGATGACAGACTGTTTTTTGTGAGGTCAACATGCCTAAAACAAAATCGCGCAAAAATAAATCGATAGGCGCGGCGTGGCGTGAACTGTTAGATTCAGCCCGAACTCAGTTGGCGGGCTTGGGCAAACGTAATCCCTTTGCGCCGCCGTTCGTCCCCGCGCCGATTGTGAATCGCGTGCGGACTGGCGTGCGCCGCCGTCGCTGAACGGAGTACGCCGCTTGTTTCGTATTCGCGCCATCGCAAACGTTTGTCACATTGCTTGGCGTGTGTTAGAATGACGCGGAGATGATTCGTTTTCAAAAATCACTGCGCGTTTTTTTTATTGGGTGGTCTTGGATGTTTGCGCTAGCGGCTTGCGCCGCGCCCGCGGCAGACCCAACGCCCACCGAGATTCCTGCGCCAACCAAATTTGCCATTGCGGTTGCCTCACCCACGCTGGTCCCAACTGCGACGGCGACCTGGACGTTGACGCCATCGCCTCTGCCAACGCGGACGCGCACCCGCACGCCCGCGCCAACCGCCAAGCCAACGCAAACGCCGCTTGTCGCATTAGTGCCGACGGCTACGCCTACTGCACCGCGCCTCGTTGTATCCATCCCCGAAGAAAAATATGTTACGCTGTCCGTTCTGCCGCGCGAAAAAAATACAGCATTGCCAGAAGTGAACTTGGCCGCGCGCGGTTTTGTTTCGACGACGGCAAAGCTGGCACTCGTAGATATTGATGGTCCTGCCGATGAAGCCGCGCCGCCATTTTCGCAACTCCTTGCCGATCATCACGTGCCAACCTTCACATCGGCATACCAGGTGTATCAATGGGACGCGGCGTGTCATTGTCGCGGCGCAGTCGTGAGTGATCCCGAAGTGACTCTGGTCGGAATGGCGGCATACCCCGATGAATTGATCCGCGTGCCGGATTCTGGGTATAACATCGGCGAAGGTTTTGAAGTCCTGGTTCTGTATGCCGACGCGGATCGTATCACGTTGACGTTTACGCGCGAAGATAATCCAGTGCGCGGTTATTGTTTATACCTCGAAGGCGTCGCGGTCGAATCGTCTTTGGTTTCGCTCTATCAATCGGCGAATCAAAGCGGGCGGGGCGAATTGCCGACGTTGCGCGCGGGGCAAGCATTTGCGCGCGCCAAAGGCAATGAAATTAAATTGGCGATCCGTGACGCCGGTGGCTTTATGGATCCGCGCTCGCGTAAAGATTGGTGGCGTAGGTAAAGCATGAAAATATTCTGCGCGCATGGGAAATTCTTTGTTTGTCACAACGCTGTAACTATGTTAGAATAATGTTATTCCTATGAAGCGACTCATTACCTTTCTCGGTCTAGTATTTGCGACATTGGTAGGATTATTCCTCACCAATCCGTCGGCGCGCGCCGCAAATTCCCCACTGGTCCTCGCGTTTTATTACGATTGGTTTGATGAAAACACGTGGAATCCCGCCGCCGTCCCAGATTTTCCAGTCGAGCGTTATGTTTCACGCGACGCCGGAGTGATGGCGCGGCAAATTGGACAGGCGAAGGGCGCAGGCATTGATGCGTTTGTCGTGTCGTGGTGGGGCAAAGGTAATCCGACGGATGATAATTTCAAGACGCTATTGGAGCAAGCGCGCGCCGCAAATTTTCGCGTGGCGGTAGATTTTGAAGTCACGTCGCCGATGTATCATTCCAAAGATGACGTGATCAAATCGTTGAAGAATTTGATGACAACCCACGCGCAACAAGCGGCATATTTACACGTGGATGGCAAGCCGGTCATTTTCTTTTGGCGCGAGCAAAAATATTCGGTGGAGGAATGGCGCGCGATCCGCGATACGGTGGACCCGAATCAGCAAGCGTTGTGGATCGCCGAAGGGGTTGACGCGAGTTATTTGCGCGTGTTTGATGGACATCATTTGTATTCGATCGGGTGGGCGCCGGATGTCGCGGCGGAACTGGCGAAATGGCATCCGCGCGTTCAAGCGTATGGCGCAGATAAAATCTGGGTGGCGACGGTGATGCCGGGGAATGATGATCGCAAGACGAAACGCGCGGGTTCGTATGTGCGGGATCGCCGCAACGGCGATTTCTATCGCGAAGCCTGGCGCGGCGCATTGGCGACCAACCCGGATTGGATCATCATCACCAGTTGGAATGAGTGGGTCGAAGGCACGATGATCGAGCCGAGCGTTACATATGGCAATTTGTATCTTGACCTCACGCGCGATTTTGCGGCACAGTTTCACGCCGGACTGCCTGCGCCTGTCGCCGCGCCGATGCGTACACCCAAACCAGCTCCCACTGCCACACTCAAGCCGACGGTGGCGCTGATCCCAGGCGCGGTGCGCGCGGTTTTGTCGGATACGTTGCGGGTGCGCGCTGATCCCAGCACGGACGCAAAAATTTTGGGACGCGTGGCGGAAGGCGCAACGGTGAATTTGATCGGGCGAAGCGCGGATTTGCAATGGTGGCAGATTGCGTATCCAACGACGCGGCAATTTGGTTGGCTCGATGGCGATTATGTTTTGCCGCAGAGTAACACAATTGATCTGCCGATTGTGTTTGCCACACCCACGCTCTCGCCTGCTTTGCCCACTGATGCGCCAACGCCAATGCTTGAACCGACGGCGACGGATGCGGCGATCACGCCAGCACCCCAAGTGGAGATCGCCGAGCCAACGCTTGCGCCGACGGCCACGCCAACGCCGACGGCCACGCGCGCGCCGGGATTTGGGTTGCCTTCACTCAAAGATATTCTCCCATTTCTGCCCTGACATTTTTCAAGGAGTATTCGAATGGCTGATTTGGAAAAAGACATTGCCAAGATTTTAATTTCGCGAGAACAGTTACAGGCGCGCATCGCCGCACTGGGCGAGGAAATCAGCCAGGATTATGCCGGCAAAGATTTATTACTCGTCTGTATTTTGAAAGGCGGAGTGTTGTTCCTGAGTGATCTCGTGCGCGCGATTCGCATTCCGCACGAGTTTGATTTTATGGCGATTTCGTCGTACGGCGGCTCCCGCACTGAATCGTCGGGTGTGGTGCGAATCTTGATGGACCTAAACTCGAACATCGAGGGACGCAATGTGTTGATTATCGAAGATATTATTGACACGGGGCGGACCTTGACTTATATCACGGGCAACCTGAAAACGCGCCAGCCGGCGTCGTTGAAAATTTGCACGCTGTTGAACAAGCCGAGTCGCCGCGAAATCAACGTGGGTGTAGATTATATCGGCTTTGACATTCCGAACGAATTTGTGGTTGGCTATGGCTTGGACTATAACGAAATTTATCGAAACTTGCCGTTTGTTGGAATTCTCAAAATGGAAATGTACTCGCATGCGCGCGAGCACGAGCATCACGCCGGCTCGTAAAATTCAAGACCCGAAGGGTGGCCACCCTTCGGGTCTTGAATTCTAGTCCAGAATTTTTTCGACTGCAAATCGAATTCGCCGCAAGGCTTCTTGGATGTTTTCTAGCGAATTTGCGTACGAAAACCGCAGATAGCCCTCACCAGCCGCGCCAAATGCGGTTCCGCTCAGGCACGCAACCCCCGCTTCGTTGAGCATGTATTCGGCAAGTCGTTTGGAATCCCAATGGGTCGCAGTGATGTTGGGATACACGTAAAACGCGCCGCGCGGTTTCAAGCACGTAAAGCCGGGAATGTTGTTCAGCCCTTCGACAATTGTGTCGCGGCGTTCTTGAAATGCCGCGATCATTTTTGTCACTTGGTCTTGGGGCCCAGTGAGTGCTTCTAACGCGGCGTACTGCGTAAATCCGGCGACGCATGAATTGGAGTTGGTCTGCAAGCGCGCAATGTGCGGCGCGAGGTGTGACGGCATCACGCCCCAGCCCAAGCGCCAACCAGTCATCGAATACGTTTTGCTCGCACCGTCGAGCATGATCGAGTGACCGAACATGCCGGGTAAGCTCAGGAGACTGGTGAAGGTGCCATCATATAATACGCGCCAATAAATTTCGTCGGTGAAGACGGTAATGTCATGCGCTTGCGCCACTTGCGCGACGACTTGCATGTCGGAGAGTTCTAGCACGCCGCCGGTGGGATTGTGCGGCGAATTCAAAATGATCATCTTGGTCTTGGGCGTGATTTTCGATTTGAATTCATCCGGATCGAAACGGAAATTATTGCGTTCGTGCAAGACGTATGGCACGGGGACGCCACCGCAATAGTTGATCATGCTTTCGTAAATCGGAAAACCGGGCATCGGATACAGCACTTCATCGCCGGTATCCACGAGTGCGAGCATGGAGAAAAACATGATCGGTTTTGCGCCGGGGGTCACGACCACTTGATCGGGCGTGACCTCCACGCCGCGCGTTTGCTTGACCTGTGCGGCAATGGCTTCGCGCAATTCAGGGATTCCGGCGCTCGGCGTGTATTTTGTTTTGCCGCCCCGCATCGCGCGGACACCTGCTTCTACGATATTCGGCGGGGTCGGAAAATCTGGCTCGCCGACCTCCAAATGGATGATGCTCCGTCCTTGGGCTTCCAAGGCTTTGGCTTTGACCAGCACATCAAATGCTGTCTCAGTGCCGAGGCGGCTCATGCGTTCGGCTAACTTCATGGTACGTTCTCCTTCTAAAGTATCAGATTTTGGATTTGACTTGAGCAACGCAGGATACGGCGTCATGCGGCGATCATTTTTTCTTCCAGCGTTTCAAACGTAATTCTTGCCGCGTTTGCCCTTCTTGATAGCGGCGACGATCCTCATCGGTTTCGAGAATCAAGGGCGGTACGGTACACGGTTTGCCGTGGTCATCCAGCGCGACAAAAACGGCGAACGCGGAATTGGTATGCGTGATTTCACCCGTGATTGGATTTTCGGCTTCGACACGAATGCCCACTTCGATGGATGATTTGCCGATCCAGTTGACGGATGCGCGGAGGGTGAGCAGTTGACCTACGCTGACTGGCGAGAGAAAAGACATGGAATCCATGGCGACGGTGACGGTGGGACGGCGCGCGTGGCGCATTGCGGCCAGCCCACCGGCTTCGTCGACTAGTTTCATAATATACCCGCCATGCACATTGCCTAGCGGGTTGGCGTCCGAGGGCATCATTTGTTGGCTCAAGGTGACTTGGGAATCCGAGGCGCATTTTGCGGGATATTGTGAATCGCCGCCGCGAATATCCAAGCCCGTTGCAGTACCTTCGTTCATACGAGATCCTTTTCGACGGAGTTGAGAACACAGGCGATGTCAGTATACCGCAAATTTTGTTTTTGACAAACGGTTGCGCAAGTATGCCAGGTTTTGACTTATCTTTTGCTTTCATTATAATGTCGCCGATTTGGGGAAGGTGCGGGCTTGCTCCCAAGGCAATGCAACAACCATGTGGGGAGATTGGATCGCGGTCTGTGGATAATCGAACGCAGGATGAAATGCCAGGTTCCGCGCGTGGATGGCTAACGCGCTTGTCGCCGAACCAGCAATTGGGCTATGGCTGTTTACTCATTGTGCTGATGGGCACGTTTGCCTTGTATTGTGGCGGAATTGTAAGCTGGGTTGTGCGTCCAGCGTTACTGCAACGTGCGCTTACTCCCACCGCACTCGCGGTGCCAACGCTCGCTGCCACGCCAACGCAAGCGCCTCCCACCTTTATCAATTTGCCGCCGGGTCAATTACTTGCCACGCCGACGCAAGCGCCGATTCCCACGCGGGAACCGCCAACGGTGACGCCAACCTTTGATCCGGCAAACCCGCCGCCGTCAGTGTCCGTGACGCCAACCGGGATCCGGCCGACGCCCACACACAAACTCAATACGCCAACGGTTGCGAAACCGTAAAGCGCCCGATCGCGGATTTGCCAAATTCATCAAGAGCGCGACTTTGGCTCACGCGCAACAAAAAACCAGGTTTCATCAAGAAACCTGGTTTTCGCTTATTGATCGGGAATGACTTTGGTGATTTTGAACAAAAATTTGAGTCCATCGCGGATACGCTGGATTTGCGTTGCCAGCGCGCCGATAAAAGTTGCGATACTTCCGATGCTCACAAAAAAAGACATGACCGCAGACGAATAATAATCAACCCGGAAATCTGCCGTGTAGGTCAAGACTGGTTTGTCCGGCGCGCTGGTATTGAACACCAGATCAACGCGGCGATGCGGGGTGGTTGGATCAAATGGATTATAGGGAAGCGCGTGCGCTTTGAAAAGAAAATTGTACTGTTCTTTACCACCTTTGGGCGATGGGAACCCCAGCCGCTCACTTCCTTCGAGTAGGATGTCTGGTTCGACCGTGCGGAATACGCTGAACAAACTTGTGTTGGTCACAAAGTCAGTAACTTGGATATTGATGGGTACCGACGCCCCGTCGTTGGCATGCAAGACGGAATTGTATTTGATGACGGCGCGCGCGCCAAGTTTATCCGCGCGAATCTCATCGCTGACATCAGCCGGGGTAAGGATCATGTCGCGCGTATAGTTGACGAGCAGAGGAATGTTGATCGAGAACACGATCAGCGCGAGGATCGCCGCGATCAACGCAATCGGCGAAAAACGCTTAGGCGCGGGCTTGGGTGGATCGCTCATGCTCCATTGGGCTTGAAGCGTGGCGCGATAGATGGCGTTGCGTACCTGGCATTGGCGCGCATGTTCGCGAATTGCGCCGATCAACTCCAAGCGCGCGGTGAGCGCGTTTACCCGCGAAAAGGGTGTTGGCGTGCCGGCAACAATTTTCCGAAGTTGCGCGCTCCCCTCGGTGTTTTCATTGACATCATAGATCAATTTTGCCAGGTGATCATCACTGCGCAAAATTTCATCAGTGGCGCGTTGCACATTCGCGAGTGTGATGGTGGCGGGATGTTCCAGTTCGATCAATTGGCACAGTCGTTGCGTGAGATACGGGTGTCCGCTGGCTTGATCATACAACCACTGCGCGGTTTCCGGCGGTGCGCTAATGCCGCTCCGCGTAAAATTGTTGACGAGCATTTGCACGCTGGCGAGCGTCAAGTCTTCGAGAAAGACGCGGGTTGCGATATTTAACGGCGAGTTGGGCCCGTTCGTCAAACGATTCACTTCGGTTGCCCCGGCAAGCACGAACAAGTATTTGCCGAATGCGATTTCGTCTTCGAGATGGCGTCCGCCATGCACGCCGCGAATCATTCCGTAAAACGCATTGGCGTAAGCGGGCGCAACGGCATCGGCTTCATCGAGCAAAATGACGATGCGGGTTGTGCGCGCTTGCCGCGCCAGGTTGAGCAAAAATTGGCGAAACTCGGCGGGGTTGCTGGGCAAGGGCGCGTCGGGTTTGAGCGCGCTCGGCGGTAACAGTTCGGCGAGCGCGGTGCGTAATTCATCCGCGACGAAATGATAGAGTTGCTGTTCTGGTTGATCGCGGACACTGGCTAGATCGAGCAGGGCAACGCCATAACCGCGCGGGCGTAGCCGGTGATGTAATTGGTAGAGCAAAGTAGTCTTGCCCGTTTGCCGTGATCCCAGGATGGCGAAATAGGCGTCCACGCGCGGGGCTTGGGCGGCGCGTTCCAATTGGTCCAGCTCGGGGCGCGGCGCAATGATTTTGTTGTCCGTGACTGGATCCAACGGGCCGCGCGTTTTGAAAATGGTGGGTTCGGTTGATTCACGGGGGATCATGCGGGCACTCCATTGCCAGTTTGGATGGCGTGGGTGTAGCTGACGATTAGGCCAAAGACATCCTGGCTTCGCCGCAGGACGGCAGGGAAAGCCTGCGCGGCATACGTATACTTGGGTCCGTCGCGGCGCAAGATCGAATACAGCGTGAGGTTATCCAACGCATTGGTGAGTTGCTCCGGCGAGACGGGAAGTTCGCGCGCGCGAAATGCTTCCGCCATTTCGCCCACTGTCACTTCGGATTGATCGAGCATAAGCAAGGTGATCAGTCGTTCGAGCGCGCTGGCGTTGCTCCACGAGACTTCGGCAAAGTATTCGGCGAATTGAGTGGATTGGCTGATGGCTTGCACATCGGCGGCGGTAATGATGCGCTCACGGCGTTGGTTGATGCGCTCGATCAACTTCTGGCACAGATATTGCACCACGTTCGGGTGACCGGCGGCAAGCGTCACAATTTGATCCGCGAGTTTGGCGTCGCCTTCGAGCGTAATGCCCATTTCTTGCATCGGGTCAACGACAACACGCCGCGCTTCTTCGGGTAAGAGGTATGTGAGCGGCATGAGGTTGCAAAAATTAAAAAAGACGAGATGCGGATTGTGCAGGGACGTGTTTAGTACTTTTTCGCCGCAAAAGATAAACCGCACCGGACCTTCTTGCGCCAATGCGCGAAAGATGCGGAAGAGATGTTCCCCATGCTCAATGTCGTACTTGAGCAAGCCGTCAATCTCGTCGAACAAAAGCACAACGGTGCGAAGCAAATGTTGCTTGGATAGCTCGGTCGCCATGCGCCGAAACCCTTCGGGCGTGCGCGTGTCCAAGTCGGTTTTCCACATTGTGTTGATCGCTTCAAAGAAATCCGTGTAGGACTGGCTGGCTTGGCAATCGAGATAATAGGGTTGGTATTCCGGCGCGTCTTGCAATTGCTGGTACACACGCGCCAAGACTGAGGTCTTGCCGATTTTGCGTCCGCCGACAATTGCAAAGTTGGTGTCGCGGACGGTGCGGACAATGGTCTTGAGTTCGGCTTCGCGGCCAAAGAACATGTTGGGTGGCACGGGGCCACTGGTGACATACGGCGAAATCACGGTCAGATCCACTTGACCCAGAATAATTTCGACGAGCCGACGCGCGTGATCGCGCGCGCCGAGCAGTTCGCGCAAGTCTTTACCATCCAGCACAATAAAATCATGGATCGCCGCGCGTACCAAGTGCTTGAGCGAATGGCGATTATCGGTTGGCGGCGTGTCGCGCAGATCAATGATCAATGCAAAATAGCTGACCATGTTCATTACGTTCATCAACATGCGGAGCGATTCCAGATCGCTTTCGTCGGCTTGATGGCGCGGGATAAAGACGATCGGAAACCGGGGCGGGATTTTCAGACGGAGTGAGGGCGCTTTGACCACATAGCCAATCAAGCCGCGATAGGAACGTTCTTCGACACGCGTAAAACCAAGGATGAGGCAAAGTTGATCTACAATTTGCCCGGTCACCGATTTGAAGGCTTCTTCGCTATCCACGACTTGCCAGGCGGCTTTCCAATGGCTGATGAATTTTTGCGTGATGGCAAAGTTTTCTTGCTTGAGTGAAGCGGGCGCGGCGGTCAGGGCGAGCGCGTCATCCGAATGTTCTCGCGCGTAGCGTTGCAGTGCGCGCGCCAATTGACGGCGCGGTAATTTATTCAACGTGTTTTCATTCGCTTCGCCGGTTAGATTGAGCGCGTTGGTGATCGCGGCTTCCCACTGTAACCAATCGCGTTCCCAGGCGCGTTCTTGGGCGGCGACGCTTGAACGTGAACGCCAACTAAGCCCAGCATAGCCCAGGATAACCACGCTCAAGATGGCCGCCAGACCAATGACGCCAAGCATCCAGTCGCTAATCCCAGGACGCGCGGCGGCATCATTGCCGCGCATGACGCTGTGGCTGTCCGTGCCGACGTAGAGGTTATCTACCGCTTGCGGATCAATAACGATGGTTTGGATGACACTATGAGCGGGCAATCCTTCGGTGACAACGTTCCATGTGGTACCGCCATTTTCACTGCGATACATGCCGCGATCGGTACTCGCATAGATCAGCGACGCATTGTTTGGATTCAGCGCGAGTGTTTGCAAGCGTGCGCGAGCCGGAAAGGTATCGGAGCCTAAAGGTTGCCATTGGATCCCACCATCATCGCTCCGAAAGATGCCGCTGGAATCCAAGCCGACAAAAAGTGTTTGCGGCTGGCGTGGATCATACAGGATAAACCGTGTTTCATCGAGAGCTAATTTTGCCGAAACGCTTTGCCAAGTGGCGGTGGTGTTGTCAAGTCGGTAGACGCCGTGATCTGTACCAGCATACAACGCGGCGGGTGGTATGAGGGTGAGTGTGTCAACGCGCGCTGTGTCCGTCAAGCCATTGGTTTGCAAGGTCCATTTTTTTCCGCCATCTTCGCTTTTGAACAAGCCGCCACCGAGTGTGCCCGCATAGACCAGCGTCGAGGTGGCATTCGGATGCTGGATATACAGACTGCTCACCGGCGCCTTATTGCTCGCTAAATTTTCGACCAGTTGAATAAAGTTTGCGCCGCCGTCGGTTGACCAATAGACGGAGCTACTCCAGGTCCCCGCGAAAATCGTATTGGGGTTGCTGGGATCGGCAATCAAGGAAACGACATTCGGATCGGTCAAACCGCGTGAATTGCTCCAGGTTGTGCCGTGATCTTGACTGCGATGCAAGCCAAAACGAGTGGCGGCAAACAAGGTGCTGGGGTTACTCGCGGTGAGAAGCAAATAATGGACGTTGGTGCTGGCTAGCCCGTTGTTGCGATCTTGCCAATTTGCTCCGTTATCGCTGGATTTCCAAACGCCTCGTGCTGTGCCGGCATACACATTTTGTTGGATCGGTACCAGCGAGAGAACCGGCACGTTGCTTACGGGGCTGGTCGTTGGCGACCAGGTTCCACCGCCATCATTCGATTTCACGATGCCTTGCGCGGTGATCGCCAGTACGCGATCCGGTTGCTGTGGGTCGTTGACGAGCAGGCGCGCCAAACCACTGGCTGTGCCACTCACCGCGCTCCACGCAATTCCGTCTTTACTGCGATAGATCCCCTGCGCGGTGCCAAGGAGCAAGCCGTGCGGGGTAATCACGACAGATTGTGGAATGGCGTCGGCAACCAAGCCTTCGGAATTGGCTTGCCACGTACTACCCTGATTCCGCGAAACGTACAGGCCCGCATTGGTGGCGGCATAAATCGTTTGTCCATCGGTGGCGATTGCCAGCGATGACACATAGACCGATTTCAAACTTGCGCCAACGTCTTTCCAATCGTCGCCATTATTATCACTGCGCAAGATCGTGGTGGTGGTGCCAGCGTACACGGTGTTGGGGTTTTTCTGATCGATGACCAGGCAGAGGATATATTGATCGGCAAAGTGCGAATCCGCCAATGTCCAGGTCATTCCGGCGTCGCGCGTGCGATAGACTCCGCTATGCGTGCCGGCAAAGACGAGGTTCTGATCGCGCATAGCGAGTGCAGTCACGTCCGGTTCGATGGGCAAACCGACGGAAACGGACTGCCAGTTTGCGCCGTCATTGCGCGTGACATAGACGCCGCCGTTCGTGCCAGCGTAAATGACATTGGGGATGCTGGGTGAGAGGGCCAGGGCGTTGATCAAGCCGCCGTTCGGACCGTTGGTGGCAGTCCACGTAATCGGACTTTGCGCGCTGGCGGTTGATGCGCCCAAGAGGATCGCGCACAGTACGAATAAAACCGCCGTTCGTTTTATGGACACGGCTTGTCTCCCTTGATGCTAGTTTGATCCCGCACAAAAAGATGCCACTATTATACTGTACTTGGATATAATGTAAAAATTGGCGCGGTTTTCAAATTCAAGGGTTTGTGTATAATGCACGCGCGCTAGATACTTGCAGGGTAGATTGCTTGAGGATGAGGTTATGAAGATCAAGTGGTTTCTGGATGGAACGGCCTTTGAAGAATTGGCGAGCGAATGGAATTCCTTGCTGGCGCGGAGCGCAAGCGATACGGTGTTTCTCACGCACGAATGGCAGGTAACGTGGTGGCGTAATTTAGGGCAAGGCGAATTGCGGATCATCACATTTCGCGAAGCGGATGACACGTTGATTGGCATTGCGCCATTATGCGCGCACACAGATGCCGAAGGTAGAACGGTGCTTGCCGTGATTGGTTGCGTGGATGTGTCGGATTATCTTGATTTGATCATTGCGCGTGGCAATGAAGCGCGCGTCTCTGCCGCGTTGCTGGACACCCTCGCGCGCGATGATTTTCCGACGTGGCAGGTTCTGCGGCTCTGTACCACGCCCGCCGCATCGCTGGCGCTGGCGGAATTGCAAACCCAGGCGCGCGCGCGCGGTTTGGCGGTCGAATGCAAGCGGCATGATGTTGCGCCGATCATTGATCTGCCGACGACCTGGGATGCTTACTTGGAAACGCTCGACAAAAAACAGCGGCACGAAGTCCGGCGCAAACTCCGCCGCGTGGAAGAAGCGCCGATGCGCTGGTACACCATTGAGACAGCGGACGCGCTTGACGCCGCGGTGCTGGACTTTATCGAGTTACACAAGAAAAGCCGACCCGCCAAGAATTTGTTCATGGATAACCGGACACAAAATTTCTTTGTCGAGATTGCTCGCGCGTTGTTTGCGCGCGGCTGGTTACAGTTGTGTTTTTTGGAGATCGCTGGAGTGCGCGCGGCAACGATCTGGAATATGGTGTATCAAAACCTGGTTCTGGTGTACAACTCGGGTTATGATCCAATCCAGTACGGCAGTTACAGCCCCGGGATTGTGTTATTCGCTTTCGCGATCCGCGACGCGATCGCGGCGCAACATCAGCAGTTCGATTTTCTTCGCGGCAATGAAGAATACAAATATCGGTTTGGTGCAAAAGATACGCAAGTGTTCGAATTGTCCATCAGCAAGTGACGGCGAGCGCGGCTGGCATTTTGTCACTGGTGGCGCGGTTGGCGCAAC
>JBBIUF010000023.1:0-18909 GCA_037440365.1 Chloroflexota bacterium | reverse complement strand
GGTTGGCGCAACGGGGTTGCCAATTGCATCGAAAGTGGCTATAATAGTCATCGAACGGCATTGTAGAGGAACTGACGATGCTGTGATCGAAAAATCGGCGCACGGGGGAAACGAATGGCTTCAACGGGCGGACCCAAAAGTCCCCAGGAGGAACTCAAGTCGAAGGATGCACGCGGGCAAGACGCGCCCAGCGTCAAGATGAGCGATTTGTCCGACCTGGATTTGGGCTTTAAGAAATTAAAGTTCGGCGAGATTGTGTCCGGCACGGTGGTACATGTGAGCTCGCGCGAAATTTTGATTGACATTGGCGCAAAATCGGAAGGCATCGTCGAACAAGGCGAAATGGAAAAAATGTCTGCCGACTCGATCAAAAAAATGCGCGTCGGCGACACGGTGCTGGCGATGGTGTTGCGCTCTGAAAATCGCGAAGGCAACGTGGTCTTGTCGCTTCTCCGCGCGCAACTGGAACATGATTGGCGCGATGCCGAAGATTTGCTCAAATCGGCACAGGTCTTTGAAACCCAAGTCGCTGGTTTTAACAAGGGTGGCTTGATTGTGCGCGTGGGCAAAGTCCGCGGCTTTGTTCCCGCCACGCAACTCGAAAGCACGCTCCGCCGCAAAGTGGAAGCGTCAGGCGAGATGAGCGAAGCCGATCTCAGCGCGTTGGTCGGCAAGAAGATTCGGCTCAAAGTGATCGAGTTGGACCGCGAACGCAATCGTTTGATCCTCTCTGAGCGCGCGGCAATGCGCGATGTGCGCAAGGGGCAAAAGGAACGCTTGCTGGGTGAGTTGAAAGAAGGCGACGTGTGCGCCGGAACGGTGACGAGCGTGACCGATTTTGGTGTGTTCGTGGACCTCGGCGGCGTGGATGGGATGGTGCATCTCTCCGAACTGTCGTGGGCCAAGATCAATCATCCGAACGAATTACTCAAAATTGGCGATCCAGTTGAAGTCCAAGTCCTGAGTGTGGATCGCGACCGCGAGCGCATTGCGTTGAGTCTCAAGCGCCGTCAACCCGAACCTTGGACGACGGTCGAACAACGCTATCAAGTTGGGCAGTTGGTAACCGGTACGATTACCAAGCTCGCATCGTTCGGCGCGTTCGCGCGCTTGGACGATAACATCGAAGGGTTGATTCACATCTCCGAATTGGCGGATCGCCGAATCCAACATCCCAAGGAAGCCGTGAAAGAAGGCGACACGCTGTCCCTGCGTGTGATTCGGATTGATCCAGTCCGTCGTCGGCTGGGGCTGTCGCTCAAACGAGCGTCAGCGGATTACGACGGCGAAGTGATTCCGGCGGCGCCTGAAGGTGAATGGACCGAACCGGGCGGTGAAGAAACAAACAGCTAACAATTTGCAGAACATTGGCGTCCCTGCTCGTGATGGGACGCTTTTGTTCTCTGGATAAAACCTTGCGACGCAAGTCCGCGTATTATTCGCAAGCAGATTGAATGTAATCGTAAAACGAGGTGACGTATGATGTCCGACAAATTGGACAAATTTACCAAGCGCGCGCGACGGGTTCTGACGTTTGCACAAGAAGAAGCGACGCGCTTGAATCATAATTATATTGGCACCGAACATTTGTTGCTCGGTTTGTTACGCGAAGAAGAAGGCATGGCGGCAAAGGTCTTGCACGATCTAGGCGTCGAGCAAAATCGTGTGCGCCAAGTCATTGAAGACATTGTTGGACGCGGCCAAGCTCCGGCGGGCGCGCGGCTTTCGCTCACGCCGCGCACCAAACGGGTGATTGAACTAGCGGTGGATGAAGCGCGCCGCTTGGGCCATCAATACATCGGCACCGAGCATTTGCTCCTGGGTCTTGTGCGCGAAGGCGACGGGATTGCGGTGACGGTGTTGAAAAGTTTGAATGTCAGCCCCGATAAAATTCGCACGCAGATGAATCGCGCGGTGATGGAATCCACGCCGGAAAAATCAACCGCAGAAAAAAAGAAAGCGGATTCGAAAACGCCTCTGCTCGATCAACTGGCGACGGATTTGACCGCGCTGGCGGAAGAAGGCAAACTCGATCCGGTGATCGGTCGCCAAAAAGAAATCGAACGCGTGATCCAAATTCTGGCGCGCCGCACGAAAAATAATCCAGCCTTGATTGGCGAACCCGGTGTTGGCAAGACCGCGATTGTCGAAGGTCTCGCGCAACAAATCATCGCGGGCAATGTGCCGGGGCCTCTGCTCAACAAGCGCGTCGTGCAACTCGATGTGGGCTCGCTCGTTGCCGGGACGATCTATCGCGGGCAATTTGAAGAACGCATGAAGCGCGTCATTGACGAATTAAAAGGGAGCAAGACGATTCTGTTCATTGACGAAATGCACATGGTCGTCGGCGCAGGTTCCGCGGGCAGTGCGGTGGACGCGGCGAACATTTTGAAACCCGCCTTGTCGCGCGGAGAATTGCAAGTGGTCGGCGCGACCACGCTCGAAGAATATCGCAAGCACATTGAAAGCGACGCCGCACTCGAACGCCGCTTTCAACCGGTGCGTGTCGAAGAGCCGAGTGTGGAAGAGACCGTGCAAATTTTGCGCGGCATTCGCCCGCGCTATGAAGCGCACCATCAATTGAAAATCAGCGATGAAGCGCTATCGTCGGCGGCAACGCTCGCGGCGCGGTATGTGACGGATCGCTTTTTGCCGGACAAGGCCATTGATCTAATTGACGAAGCCTCGTCGCGGGTGCGGATGTACAAAGCGCCCAAGCCAGTGGAATATCAGCAAACGGATATGGCGATCAAAGAAATCGCCAAAGAAAAACAAGTGGCAGTTGAAGCGGAACAATTTGATCTTGCCGCCGAGTTGATGGGCAAGGAAACCGACCTTAAAGAAAAGCTCCAGCAGATGAAATTGAATTGGCTGGATGCGACGAGCAAGACGCCGCCCAAAGTGACGAGTGAAGACATTGCCGAAGTGGTGGCGATGTGGACGGGCGTGCCGGTGACGAGCATCGCGACGGAAGAGAGCCAGCGCCTGCTCAAGATGGAAGAAGAATTGCACAAACGTATCGTGGGGCAGGAAGAAGCGATTATGAACGTCGCCAAAGCCGTGCGCCGCGCGCGCGCTGGGTTGAAAGATCCCAAGCGCCCGATTGGTTCCTTTATTTTCCTGGGACCCACTGGCGTGGGTAAAAGCGAATTGGCCAAGGCGCTCGCCGAATTCATGTTTGGCAGTGACAAGTCGCTGATCCAAATTGACATGTCCGAATTCATGGAACGGCATAATGTATCGCGTTTGGTTGGCGCGCCGCCCGGCTATATCGGCTTTGAAGAAGGCGGGCAACTGACCGAGCAAATTCGCCGTCATCCGTACTCGGTGGTGCTGTTCGACGAAATCGAAAAAGCGCATCCCGAAGTGTTCAATATGTTGTTGCAGATTTTGGAAGACGGACACCTCGCCGACGCCAAGGGACGCAAGGTGGATTTCCGCAACACGATTTTGATCATGACCTCGAACATCGGCGCGGACTTGATCCAACGCGATTCGGTGCTGGGGTTTGGCGGCAAGCGCAGTACCGCGGCGACGGAAGATGAGGCGTACACGAACATGCGCGGCAAGTTGATGGAAGAACTCAAACGGCTGTTCCGTCCCGAATTCATCAACCGCCTCGATAATGTTGTCGTGTTCCGCGCGCTCTCGCAAGACGATATTTTCAAGATCGTGGATGTGCAATTGCGTTTGCTCCAGCCGCGCTTGGACGAACACCAACTCTTGTTGCAAGTGACGGAAGCGGCAAAGGTAAAACTCGGCGCGGAAGGGTTTGACAAGAACCTGGGCGCGCGCCCGCTCAAGCGTGTCATTCAACGCACCATTGAAGACCCGCTTTCGGAAGGCGTCTTGTCCGGCGAGTTCAAACCGGGCAGTACGCTCGTGGCAGAAGAAGTGGAAGGCCAAGTCAAACTGCGCGTGCTTGTTGCGCCTAGTGACGACAGCGACGGCGGCATTAAAATTGCCGAACCCGAGTTGACGCCCGCGTAAACGAAACCAGGGTCGCAGAAACTGCAAGCTGAAATCAAGACAAGGACACGGTAATGCGCCGTGTCCTTGTTCGATCTAGGCGCGGGTCAAAACGTGGATGATGATTTCGGGTGGGCAGAAGAAACGTGCGAATACGCCCGATGAGCCAACGCCGCGCGAGGTGTACCCGGACATGTCCTTGTAACGCCATGCGCCACCGATAAAACGGCGCGCGCATTTTGCGTTGACCAGCACTGGCACGCCGCAGTCGCATCCAATCGAGTTCGTCATCGCGTTTGCCCCTGACAACAGTATAGTCAAGTGCGTTTGACGCGCAATTCAGTTACCGTGTACAATGGCATCGTGAAAACAGAATACGCGCTTGGAAAATTATTTAATTTGCAGTTGAGCCTGGTCCCGTCGGCGTGGATTAGCACGATCGTGATGTGGATTGGCTTGAGCATTGTGGCGCTTGACGGGTTCGGTTTTTCGCTGACCGAATCCATTTTGGCGGCGTTAGTTGCCGTCGCATTGCATTGGTTGTCGGAAACATGGCATCAACTGGGACACGCGCTTGCCGCGCGCCGCACCGGTTATCCGATGCTCGGCATTCGTTTTTGGGGCGTGCTCAGCACATCGGTGTATCCGCGCGATGAACCGACGTTGCCTGCCGCAGTGCATATTCGCCGCGCACTTGGCGGACCGGTGGCGAGTTTTTTTGTAACGCTGATCGCGGCGGGATTGTTTTTGTTATTGAACGTGACAGATGTGCGCGGCCGCATGTGGTATCTCGCGTTGTTTTGCGCGCTCGAAAACTTGCTCGTGTTTTGTCTTGGCGCATTGTTGCCCCTGGGATTTACCGATGGCAGTACTATCTTGTACTGGTGGGGCAAAAAATAAAATCACTTTGACATTTGACGCGTGCGCCGTTGCGTTGTAAAATATCGCTATAGAACAAACGTTTGATTTGAGGTTGCCTATGCCAGCCAAAACGAAAACCCACAGCCGATGGATTTGCCAGCAGTGCGGTTTTGTCTCTACTAAATCGTATGGCAAATGTCCGGATTGCGGCGAGTGGGACAGCATGGTCGAGTCTATGGTCTCGCCAGCCGATGAAAAGAAATCGTCGCTCGCCGCGCTTGCGCCGCGCAGTGCGCCGCAAAAAATCGGCGACGTGGCCATCAGCGGCATTGAGCGCATTTCAGTACCGATGCCAGAATTGGCGCGTGTGTTGGGCGGCGGCATTGTGCCGGGTTCGCTCGTGTTGATCGGCGGCGAACCTGGGATCGGCAAAAGTACTTTGCTCTTGCAAATGGCGGCGACGATGGCGCAAGCGGCTGGCACGGTGCTGTATGTTTCCGGTGAAGAATCGGTGCAACAGATCAAGATGCGCGCTGAACGGCTTGCGCTCAAGCCGGAATCGCTCTACTTGCTCACCGAAACTAGTCTCGATGAAATTGTCGCGCACATTGAGCGGCTCAAGCCGCGCATCGTGATTGTGGACTCGATCCAAACGGTTTATCTCGAAGAGTTGACAAGCGCGGCGGGGAGCATCTCGCAGGTGCGCGAATCGGCGGCGCGGCTAACGCATGTGGCGAAAGAAACCAACGTCGCGATTTTTCTCGTGGGGCATGTGACCAAGGCGGGCGCAATTGCCGGACCGCGCGTGCTGGAACATATTGTGGACACGGTATTGTATTTGGAAGGCGAACGGTTTCATTCGTACCGGCTGTTGCGCTCGGTGAAAAATCGTTTCGGCGCAACGTCCGAGGTCGGCGTGTTTGAGATGACCCAGGAAGGCATGATCGAGGTGGACAATCCATCCAAGGCATTTTTATCGGAACGCGCGCCGGATGTTGCGGGGAGCGCCATCGCGGTGACGATGGAAGGCACGCGCCCGTTGCTTGTCGAAATCCAGGCATTAACCAACTCGTCGGCATTTCCGTACCCGCGGCGCACGGGCAACGGTTTCGATATGGGGCGCTTGTTATTGCTTGCGTCGGTTTTGTCGCAACGGGTTGGCTTGAAGCTGGGCGCGCAAGATGTGTTTGTCAATGTCGTTGGCGGTTTGAAGATCACCGAACCCGCCGCTGACCTCACCGTCGCGCTCGCAATTGCGTCGTCATTTCGCAATCGTCCAGTTGCCGAAGACCTGGTCGTGATCGGCGAAGTAGGTTTGAGCGGTGAATTGCGAACGGTCGCGCAAGCGCAACGGCGATTGATCGAAGCGGCGCGGCTCGGTTTCAAACGCGCGTTGGTGCCGCAAGGATTGCTCAAGATGAAGGATAAACCGGAGGGCATTGAACTGATCGGCGCGCGGACGCTGGCGCAAACGCTCGATCTGGCGTTGATCAAATAGTTTAGCCTTGGCAATGCCACCGGCGCAATAAATTTGCGAAAACACCTGTCCTGTGCTACAATACGTGCCGTCGGTGGGATGTGGTGCAGTGGTAGCACACCAGACTTTGGATCTGTGGACCGAGGTTCGAATCCTTGCATCCCAGCCACTCAATTGCAGATTGCAGATTACGGATTTATCCATCTGCAATCTGCGTTTTTTATTGGGTCGCCTATGTCTCGCTTATTCAGCCGCGAAAAAATTGTTTTGCTGGGGATCATTGCGCTTGCCGCGTGCTTCCGTTTGTTCCGCCTCGACCAACTCCCGCCGGGCTTGCAATTCGATCAAGCGTTTTATGTGTTCGATGTGATCCGTCTCTTGCAAGGTCAATTTGCCATTTTCTTTGCCGCGCCGGGCGGTACCGAGCCGTTGTATATTTATCTCGCGATGGTCGGCGGCGCGCTTTTTGGCGCAACTGCATTCGGGCTAAAACTCACCGGCGCGGTGATCGGCGTGCTGACGATTCCGCTGTTGTACGGTTTGGTCCGCGCCATGTTTCAATCGGCGCGCGTGGCAGGACTGGCCGCATTCTTCGCCGCGATTTCGCTGTGGCACATTTTCTTTGCGCGCTATGGCGAGCGCGTTACGCTCCTGGTTTTATTGACGATTCTCGTTTATTGGTTTTTCTGGCGCGCGCTCGAGCAACTGCGCCGCCGTGATTTTTTGCTCACCGGAATTTTTCTTGCGCTTGCGCTCTACACCTACCCCGGCGCGCGCGTGGTGCCGATTGCGGTGGTTGTGCTTGCGGCGTATACGATACTGACTCGGCGCGCTCAAACCAAGCAAACGTTTCAAGGTTTGCTCATTACTTGCGTCACGGCGGCATTCTTATTTTCTCCGCTCGCGATTTACTTGGTGATGCACCCGGATGAATTTATCGGCCACACCGCGCAGGTTTCGATTTTTGTGCCGCATGGCCTTGTCCCCACCGATGTGCCGACGGCGCTGGTTACGAATGCGCTCCGTTTGTTGGGTATGTTTTTTGTTGTAGGCGATGGCGGCATAATTCGCAACGCGATCCCTGGTCGTCCGATCTTTGATCCGTTTGTGGGCGGGTTGTTTGCGATTGGCGGGTTGCTTGCAATAGGCGCGTTGCTTGCGCCGCGCACTGATGCGCGCAATCGCAAGCGCGCGGCGTTTATCGCTGTGTGGATCGCGTCAACGCTGGCGCTCTCATTGTTCAGCGACGACGCGCCAAATTTTGTCCGCACATTGCCCGCGTTGCCGGCGGTGATGATTTTGCCCGCCTGGGGCGCGGACGAAATCTGGAAACGCGCGCGTGGAATTTGGGTCAGGCGCGCCGTGGCGATTTTATTCGTTGTGGGTTTGCTCGCCAGCACTGCGTTTGCCTATCGCGATTATTTCATCAACTTTGCGAACGATCCCGGCACGTATTACGCCTTTGATACCGACAAAGTGGAATTGTCGAATTGGATCAACCAGAACGCCCCGACGCAAAAAATCTTTCTCGCACCGGTGGTATATCAAGTTGGCACGGTCTCTTTGCTCACGCGCAATGCGCCATTGAAATCTTTTGAAAGCCGCGATACAATTGTCTTGCCGGTTGCGGAGGGTCACGATGCGGTCTTTGCGTTTCCGCTGGAGCAAGACAAGAAATTGCAAACGCTTGCCGCGCGTCTGGGCGAACTCGGCGCAACTGAAACGTTGACTGGCACAAATGGCGCGCCGTTCATTCGCCTGTTTCGCGTGCCGGCGCAAAATTTGCCGAGCGCGCAACATCCGCTTGACGCACTCGCACGGGGCGGCGATTTCATTCATCCGCAGAAAATACGCGCGGCGACCTGGGGCGACGAGATCGAATTGCTGGGCTATTCGGTGGATGCGCTCGACACGCCCAAGCGCAATTTACAAGTGACGCTCTTTTTGCGCGCGCTCAAGCCGATGACCACGGATTACACGTTTTCGATCAAAGTGCGCGACAGCCAGGATCGCGTCTGGGGACAGGAAGACAAATGGGCGGGCGATAATTCGTATGCGACGACGCAATGGTCGCCGGGCGAGATCGTGATCGAAAAATTTTACCCGGGCTTGAGCGCGTGCGCGCCCGCGGATGATTATCGGCTGACGGTGGAAACCTACGATCCGAAAACGGGTCGCGTGGCGACAACCGCTGAGGGCAACACGCTTGTGCTTGGGACCACGCGCGCCGATGCCGCGCCGAGTAATCGCATCGAAGATTTGGAAATTGCCCAGCCATTGGAAGTTGGCGTTGCGCCGGATGCGCAGTTGCTGGGTTACACCTTGACACCGAATGAAGCGCGCGCGGGCGATGCGTTTGCGCTGTCCCTGTTTTGGCGCGGCGTTGGCGATGGCACACTCTCGCGCCGCGTGTCCCTGCGCTTGAACGATTTGCCGCTGGTCGAAAAAAATATCACCTTGCCGCCGGAGGGTCGCGGATTATGCACGTTATTTGATCTGCGCACGCCGGCGAATACCGCACCGGGCACATATACGTTGTTCGTGAACGATGTCAAAATTTCAACGCTCAATCTAGTGAGGTAATCGGAATGAATCTGTCTGCTGTGATTCTTGCCGCCGGTCAAGGCACGCGCATGAAAAGCAAGCTACCCAAGGTGCTTCATCCGGTTGCCGGTAAAGCGATGGTGCAATATGCGCTGGATGCGGTGAGTGAAATGGGTTGCGCGCAAACGGTGCTGGTCGTGGGGCATGGCGCGGACGCGGTGCGTCAAACTGTTGGCGCGCGCGCGACGTTTGTCGAACAAGCGGAACAGCGTGGCACTGGACATGCAGTTTTGCAAGCGCGCGATACCTTGCGCGGTCAATCGGATGCCGTGATCGTCACGTATGCCGATATGCCGCTATTGCAAGCGGCGACGCTGAAAAAGTTGAGTGCGCTCCATGCGTCGTCACGCGCGACGATCACGATGCTGACCGTGCGCTCGAATGATTCAATGGCGTTTGGGCGAATCGTGCGCGATGCGGCGGGGCAGATGCAAGGCATCGTCGAAGAAAGTGATGCGACGCCAGAGCAATTCGCGATCACAGAATTGAATTGCGGCGTGTATTGCTTTGAGAGCGCATGGCTGTGGGAACATGTAGCGCAATTGAAACCGCAAGGCAAAAAGGCGGAATACTATCTCACCGATCTCGTCGCGCGCGCGGTTGCCGAGCGCTGTGTAATCGAAACGATTGTCTTGAACGATGTGAGCGAGGTGATCGGTGTCAATACGCGCGTGCAACTTGCCCAAGCCGAACGCATGATGCGCGCGCGCATCAACACGGCACTGATGCTGAATGGCGTCACCTTGATCGATCCGGCGGCGACGTATATTGAAGCGGATGTTACAATCGGTATGGATACCATCATTGAGCCGAACACGCAACTGCGCGGCGCGACACGCATTGGCGAAAATTGCCGCATAGGGCCGAATGCGATCATCCAGGATACCCAGATTGGCGACGACTGCGAGATTGTCGCGTCGGTCTTGCGCCAAGCCGTGGTTGAGGATCATGTGCATATCGGACCGTTTGCGGATATGCGTCCAGGCGCGTACCTGGAACACCACGTGTATATCGGCAATTTTGGCGAAGTGAAAAATTCGCGTGTTGGCACAGGGACACACATTGGGCATTTTTCGTACATCGGCGATGCGACGCTCGGCGCGCATGTTAACATTGGCGCGGGGACGGTCACATGTAACTATGACGGCAAGCGCAAGCATCACACCGAAATTGGCGCTCACGCGTTCATCGGCAGTGACACGATGTTGCGCGCGCCGGTGACAATTGGCGCGCGCGCGCGAACTGGGGCTGGCTCGGTGGTGACTAGAAATGTGCCGGATGATTCACTCGCGGTTGGCGTGCCGGCGCGGGTGATCAAGCCGCATGAGAAATGACGCAATGAGGTTAGGCGAGTTTGTAATTCAAAAGTATGGTTGAAATTTTAATCTGGGTCTGCTTTCTAATCCTGGCGGGCGCGGCAAGTGTCGCGCAAACTGTTGCCGCATCCGTCCATGAATTACGCACGGCGGTGTTGGCGGCGAATTCGCCGCGCGTGCGCCGCGTGAACGATCTGAGCGGCGGCGTTGGCGCGGCCGCGCTGGCGGGCGCGGCGGCGTGGAGCGTCAACGTGATCGTCCGCGCGGGCGGCGATGGCTGGCTCGCGGGCGCAAGCGCAGGCATCTCCACGTTGGCGCTCCTGGGCGCGCAATGGCTCGCGCGAAAAATTGCGTTGGCCAATCTGGAACAACTTGCCGCGCCTTTGCTCGGCAACGCGATTGTATTTCTGCCGCTCGCGGATTCGCGCAATGAGCCGAGTGAGCCGGAAGAACAACGTGAGGAAACGCTGGAGCAAATGGTAGATGCCGGAGCTAAAGCTGGGTTGATCGAATCGAGCGAGCGGGAAATGATTAGCGGCGTGATCGGCTTGGATCGCACGTTGACGCGCGAGGTGATGGTGCCGCGCATGGATGTGATCGCGCTGGATGTAGAAACGCCGTTCCGGGATGCGCTGAATGTGATTGTCGCCGATGGACATTCGCGCGTGCCCGTGTACGCCGAGACAATTGATCATGTGGTTGGCATTGTGTATGCTAAAGATTTGCTCAAGGTGTTGCGCGATGGCAAACCGGAGGGGACGCTACGGGATGTGATGCGCGCCGCACATTTTGTGCCAGAGACCAAGCGGCTGGATGAATTGCTCGCGGAATTGCAAGCGGTCAAAGTGCACCTGGCGATTGTCGTGGATGAATACGGCGGCACGGCGGGGATCGTCACCATCGAAGACGTGATCGAAGAAATTGTAGGCGAAATTCAAGACGAGTACGATAATGGCGAAGAAGCGTTGATCGAGCGCGTTAGCGATACGGAAGGTGTGTTCAATGCGCGGGTCAGTATTTCGGATGTCAATGAAACGCTGGCGTTGGAATTGCCCGGCGAGAGTGACACGCTGGGTGGTCTGGTCTATCAGCGTTTGCAAAAAATGCCCAAAGTTGGCGATCAGGTGCAGGTGAACGAGGCGACGATTGTGGTGTTGAGCGTGGTCGGACGGCGGATCAAGCAAGTGCGCGTGACCAAGCCGACATCCGGTAATTCATTGTCGGTTACTCGTGAGGATGATTCCGTGTCGATCTAAGTGCGACGGAGAAAATGCAATGGCGATTGATCTGGAACAACTTGTGGTCGCGGCGCGCGCGGCGCGCAAACAGGCGTATGCGCCGTATTCCCATTATGCGGTCGGCGCGGCGGTTCAAGCAAAATCGGGCAAGGTGTATACCGGTTGCAACATTGAAAACGCGGCCTATCCCAGCGGTTTGTGCGCCGAGCGGGTGGCGATCTTCAAAGCGGTCTCGGAAGGTGAACGCGAATTTGTCGCGCTCGTCGTGGTCACGTCAAATGGCGGCTCGCCGTGCGGCGCGTGCCGGCAGGTCTTTTCGGAGTTTGCGGACGACGACGCCATTGTGGTCTTGGCGCGCGCACGGGGCAACGCGCGCAAACATTTTACGATGACCGAAATTTTGCCCGATCGTTTTGGTCCCAGCCATCTTGGCTAGAATGCCGGCCGCGAAAACTGCGCGGCCTTTTTTTGTATTTGCGACGTTGTGGTATAATACGCGATGGTCAAAGGAGAAAAAATGAACAATCGCGTCGAGTTGAATCAACGGATGCAGGAGGTGCGCGCGCTTGCCGATGGCAAGGGCTTTTCATCCGATCCGGTGCGCATTTGGGAAATGCTTGCGCTGATTCATACCGAAGTCTCCGAAGCGACCGATGCCTATAAAAAAGGCGAGCCGATGGATCATGTGGGCGAAGAATTGATTGACGCGCTGATTCGCATCTTGCATTTGCTCTCTGCGCTTGATTTGGATGCGGATGCGCTCTTTGACGCCAAGATGAAGAAAAACTGGGATCGTCCGTACAAGTTCAATACGGTGCGGGGCGGATAGACAGTTGCCCGGATTCAGAATTCAGTTGTCAGTAAAACCTGACGACTGGTGACTGATGACTGACGACTGATGACTGACCATGCGCGAGCGACTCGTTCGGGTTGAAGCGATTGTGTTAAAGCGCACCGATACCGGCGAAGCGGATCGGTTGCTGACAGTGTACACGCCGGATCGCGGCAAACTGCGCGCGATTGCCAAAGGCGCGCGCAAGCCCACCAGCCGCAAAAGCGGCCACGTCGAATTGTTCACGCACGTCGAATTGATGCTTGCCAAGGGGCGCACACTGGATATTGTGACGCAAGCAGACACCCGCGATTCGTTCATCGCCTGGCGCGAAAATCTCGAACGCACGAGTTATGCGTACTATATCGCGGAACTGACGGACCAGTTTACCGAAGAAGAAATCGAAAATCGCGCAATTTTTGATCTCTTGTTGCGGACCCTGGCTTGGCTCGGTGAACCAACGGCTGACCCCGCATTGCTCACGCGCTATTTCGAGTTGCAGTTGCTGGCGCAGGTTGGTTACCAACCCGAATTGTTTGCGTGCGTCAATTGTCGCCGCGCGTTGGAACCCGTCGAACAATTTTTCAGCGCGGAAGCGGGCGGTATGATTGATGTCGAGTGCATGCAAACGCAACGCGAGACGATTGCCGGACACGCGCGCGACGCGCAAAACATTTCGCTGAACGCGCTCAAAGTCTTGCGCTATTTGCAAACGCGTGCTTGGGAAACGATGAGCGCGTTACAATTAAGCGCGGCGGTGCAGAGCGAAGTGGAGATGTTGCTCCAGCGTTACATCGCGCATCACCTCGAACGCAATTTGAAAAGCGTCGAGTTTTTGCGCGAAGTGAAATTAACAAGAGGTTAGCATCATGCCAAACATGGACACGATTGTTTCCTTGTGCAAGCGGCGCGGCTTTGTGTTTCAAGGATCGGAAATTTACGGTGGCATCGGCGGATTTTGGGATTATGGTCCGCTGGGCATCGAATTGAAAAATAATATCAAGCGCGCGTGGTGGAAGGCGATGGTGCAGGATCGCGACGACATTGTGGGCATTGACGCGGCGGTGATCATGAATCCGAATGCCTGGGTTGCCAGCGGGCATGTGGCGACATTCACGGATCCACTCGTCGAGTGCAAGAATTGCCACAAGCGGTTTCGCGCGGATCAAATTCCCGGTGAGGCGTGTCCCAACTGTGGCAACAAAGGCACGATGACCGAGGCGAAACAATTCAACCTGTTGTTCAAGACGCATGTGGGTCCGGTGGAAGACGATGCGGCGGTTGCATACTTGCGCCCCGAAACCGCGCAAGGCATCTTTGTTAATTTTGAGAACGTGCGCGAATCCATGCGCAAGAAAATTCCATTTGGCATTGCGCAGATCGGTAAATCGTTCCGCAATGAAATCATCACCGGTAATTTTATTTTCCGCGATCGCGAGTTTGAACAAATGGAAATGGAATTTTTTATCAAGCCTGGCACAGAAGATGCCTGGCACGATCGCTGGCGTGAGACGCGGCTGGCGTGGTGGAAAAAAACGTTCAACCTCAGCGAGAATAACATTCGCGTCAAAGTCATTCGCCGGGAAGGCACGACGATCATTGGACCTGATCCGGATGATGTGAAAGCGGAAAAGCCGCCGCATTATTCCAAGGGCAATTACGATCTCGAGTACCGTTTCCCGATGGGCTGGAGCGAAATTGAAGGGATTGCCAGCCGCACCGATTGGGATCTCAGCGCGCACCAAAAAATGAGCGGCAAGTCGTTAGAATATTTTGATGACGAAACCAAAGAAAAATATATTCCCTATGTGGTTGAGCCAGCGATGGGTGTAGACCGCGCGGTGCTGGTGGCGTTGTTCGAAAGTTATCGCGAAGAGCAAGTGCGCGACGAAAAGCGCGTTGTGTTGAAATTTCCAAAGGAGCTTGCGCCGATCAAGGTGGCGGTTCTGCCGCTCGCGCGCAATCGTCCCGAAATTGTTGAACTAGCGCGCAAACTCACAATGGAGCTCAAGCCGCAGATGATGGCGGTGTACGACGATACAGCGGCGATTGGCAAACTGTATCGGCGGCAAGATGAGATCGGCACGGTGTTTTGCGTGACAGTCGATCATCAATCCGCACTGCCGGGCGACGACAAGTACGACGGCATGGTTACCATCCGTGAGCGTGACTCGATGGCGCAGGTGCGTGTGCCGCTCGCGCAGGTGAAGGATTGGCTGGTCCAAAAATTGAACGCTTAGCATGACATCAACGTGTGGCTCGACGAGCAAGGGCGCTTGCTGAATCACCCGATGTGAAATATTTGTATAGATCACAGGAGGATCTAACCATGGCTCTGAAAAAAGTTGCCGCCAAGAAAGCGGCTCCGGCGAAAAAATCCGCCGCGAAAAAGTGGGTCTATTTGTTCGAGGAAGGCAACAAGGACATGCGCGATCTGCTCGGCGGCAAGGGTGCCGGTTTGGCAGAAATGACCCATGCGGGTTTGCCCGTGCCGGCTGGTTTCACGATTACGACTGAAGCGTGCAATGCCTACACCGACCTCGGCAAAAAATTTCCCAAAGGGATGTGGGAACAAACGCTTGCCGCAATGAAACAGACTGAAAAACAATCCGGCAAAAAATTCGGCGATCCGAAAAATCCTTTACTCGTTTCTGTGCGCTCGGGCGCAAAATTTTCCATGCCGGGCATGATGGACACGGTGCTCAACCTGGGTCTGAATGCCGAGACCATGGTCGGGATTGAAAAAAAATCGGGCAACGCGCGTTTCGCGCAGGATGCGTACCGCCGCTTTATTCAAATGTTCGGGCGCATCGTGATGGGCATTGAAGGCAAAAAATTCGACAGCATCTTTGATGGCGCCAAAGAAAAGTTCGGCGCAAAGCAAGACACAGACCTCGGCGTGGACGGCTTGAAACAAGTGGTCGTCGCGTACAAGGCAATGTACAAGCAAGAGATCGGCGAAGAATTTCCCGAAGACCCGTACAAGCAACTCGAACTCGCCATTGGCGCGGTCTTTGGTTCGTGGATGGGCAAGCGCGCGGTAGACTATCGCCGCATCAACAAAATTGCCAACAACCTCGGCACGGCAGTCAACGTGGTGGAGATGGTGTTTGGCAACATGGGCGATGATTCCGGCACGGGGGTCGCGTTCACGCGCAACCCGGCGACCGGCGAGAACGTGTTATATGGCGAATATCTTGTCAACGCGCAAGGCGAAGACGTGGTGGCGGGCATTCGCACGCCGATGAAGATCGCGGAATTGAAAGGCAAGAATCCCAAGGTCTATGCCGAGTTCAACAAGATCGCGCACAAGATGGAAAAGCATTACAAAGAAATGCAAGACCTGGAATTCACAGTCGAGAGCGGCAAATTGTTCATGCTCCAAACCCGCACCGGCAAACGCACCGCGCGCGCCGCAGTCAAGGTTGCGGTGGATATGGTCAACGAAAAATTGATCACAAAGGAAATGGCGGTTCAGCGCGTCGATCCGCAACAAGTGGTCCAACTCTTGATGCCGCAATTTGATATGGCGGCGAAAGACGACGCCAAAAAAATTGGTAACCTGGTGGCGACGGGCTTGAATGCTTCCCCAGGCGCGGCGGCAGGTCTCGCAATTTTTGATCCCGACACCGCGGAAAAACTCGGCAAGGAAGGCAAGAGCGTCATCCTTGTGCGCTATGAAACCTCGCCGGAAGACGTGCATGGCATGTATGCGTCGAAAGGTATCTTGACTCAGCACGGCGGCGCAACGTCGCACGCGGCGGTGGTGGCGCGCGGCGCGGGCTTGCCTTGCGTGGCGGGTTGCGAAGGCATTCGCGTGGATGAAGAAAAGAAATTATTCACCGCGGGTTCGCGCACGGTCAAAGAAGGCGATTTTATTTCGATTGACGGCGGCGCGGGCGAAGTGTATGCGGGCGAAATCAAAACCGTCTTGCCCGATTTCGACAAAGACGAAGATTTGAAAACGCTCCTGGGTTGGGCAGATGAAATTCGCGTTCGCAAATCGCGCAAGGGTATGGTGAACGCGCCGGAACTGGGCTTGCAAGTGTGGGCGAATGCCGACTATCCGCGCGACGCGCGCATGGCGCGCCGCTTTGGCGCGCAAGGCATCGGCTTGTGCCGCACTGAGCACATGTTCTTTGAAACCGAGCGCCTGCCTATCGTGCAAAAAATGATCTTGTCCAAAACCGACGAAGAACGCCAACGCTATCTCGATCAATTGTTGCCGATTCAGCGCGGCGACTTTGTCGGTATTTTTGAAGCGATGGAAGAATTGCCGACGGTCATCCGCTTGATCGATCCGCCGCTCCACGAATTTTTGCCGTCGTACGAGGAACTGCTGGTCAAGGTGACGGAATTGCGCGTGCGGATTGAATACATCAAAAAAGAAAATGTCAGCACCGCGTCCGAAGAAGCGCAATTAAAAGAAGCCGAAGAAATGTTGAAAGCGGTCGCGGGCATGAAGGAAGCCAACCCGATGCTGGGTTTGCGCGGTTGCCGTCTGGGCATCACCATGCCGCAGATCACGATCATGCAAACGCGCGCGATCATCGAAGCGGCGTGCCTGCTCAAGAAACGCGGCGTCAATGTGCATCCCGAAATCATGATCCCGCTCGTGGGGCATGTGAACGAGTTGAAGAATCAGCGCGATTTGCTCGAAGCGGAAGCGAAAAAGGTCATCGAAGAGCAAGGCGTCGAACTGGAATACAAGTTCGGCACGATGATCGAAATTCCGCGCGGCGCGTTGACTGCGGGCGCAATTGCGGAACACGCGCAATTCTTCTCGTTCGGCACGAACGACCTGACGCAAACGACGTTCGGTTATTCGCGCGATGACGCGGAAGGCAAATTCTTGCTGAAATATGTCGAAGCGAAAATTTTGCCGGAAAATCCGTTCCAGGCGCTCGACCAAATTGGCGTCGGTCGCTTGATGCAGATCGCGGTCGCCGAAGGGCGCGCCGTCAAGCCGAACCTCAAGGTCGGTATCTGTGGTGAACACGGCGGCGATCCCTCGTCCATCGAGTTCTGCCATCGCACCGGCTTGAACTATGTGAGTTGCTCGCCGTTCCGTGTGCCGGTCGCACGGCTCGCGGCGGCGCAAGCGGCGCTCACGCCGATCTCGAAAGATAAATAAGTTGAAGCGTTAGCTAGTCAAGTGGTCGGGTCGTTGCGGAAGCAATTGCCCGACCATTTCTGTTTGCAGCGCTCTTTTAGCCATGTTATAATCTTGGCGAAGGAAAGAGAATCAATGTCGCCAATAATGTAGCGCAAATAAAGTAAAGGGGCGAGTCAAACGACTCGCCCCTTTTTTATCTTTTTTCTACGATGGCTATTTCTTCGGCGGTCAAATCATACAACTCATACACGAGCGTGTCAATCTGCTGGTCGGTCACGGCAATTTGGCGTTGGTAGAGTTCCTGGTCGGTTTCAGTTTTGGCGGCGGCGCGGCGTTTGTGGAGGTCTAACATTTGCTCGACGAGTTTCACCATCGTGTCGTGACGCGCTTTGTCAGCGGCGTCCGCAAAATTGATCGTGCGGATGGGGATAATTTCGATTTGCGATTTTTTAATTTTTGGGAAAAGAGCTTTGAAATCAGAATTATTGGTAAGCCAAAACCATTTGCCCAACTTGCTATTGATGATTCCGAGAAGATATTTGAGCGAATAATTGCTCGTTCCAATCAAATTGTATATAGTGTTGAGAGTGTAGAATTGATTTTCATCGTATGTAACAAGGGGCGTTGCGCCTATTTGCCTTAGCATCAATTTTGGATTGACAAAGTATTTCTCATCTCTTTTTCTATGGAGCCAATTTCCATAACGGACGAAAACACCGCCCCAATCGGTTTGGTAACGACTGATATTTTTTCCATCTAAAACTTGCTTGAAAGTTTTATCTTTTCGAGATCGTTCTAGAAAACTTTCCTTCTTGTCATTACCAGAACTCCCGCCAAGTTGAATTCCAATACAAATATCCGAAATACTGCCGAGTCGAATAGATTGTTCTGTTATCTTGTTGAGCAAAGCATTGGCTAAACCGTCCATGCGCACGTTGAATCGAAAATCAGGATTTTCAAGAAATAGTTTTTGTGGAACTATGGTGTCTTTCTCGCCCTCGATGCGAATTTTGTTGTCTACGTTATTTGTCTCTTTTTCCAAAACCATTACAACGCTTTCTACTTGAGCGTCATCAAATACTTTCCTCTCAAATGTTCTTAGGGTCTCAATTCGAGTTTGTGCGAGAATAAGTTGCCGGAGGTGCGTTGCGTTTTCATTGGTCAAGATTGTGTTAGGGATAATATATCCCAGGAAACCTTGTTGCCGAAGTAATGAAATTGCTCGTTCGGTAAAATAAATATACAAATCGTATTTTCCGCCAAACGATGCAAAGTGAGAAAGATACTGTTTTACAGATGTTTCAAAGGTCTCTCTGCCGAGCACATACGGCGGATTGCCAATCACCGCGTCAAACCCTTGTGTTTCCCGTATTTGCTTTGTTTCCTTGTCTTTCTTCGCGCCCTTTGCGCCTTCGCGGTTAAATATTTCTGGAAATTCTGTCGCCCAATCAAACGGTTTCACGCGCCGCAATTCTTCATCGCTCGTCACCAAATAA